>JAZQFS010000026.1:0-7493 GCA_045539625.1 Eubacteriales bacterium
TTCCTCAAATACCAAAGGAAGTGACAATATCATCTCCAACGGCTCTGTAATTGCGGTTGCCGACGGTCAGGCAATGATGATTGTTGAACAGGGCAAGGTTGTTGAATTTTGTGCAGAGCCCGGTGAATTTACATACGATACCTCGACAGAGCCTTCAATTTTCGCAGGTTCTCTCGGTGACAGTATAAAGGAAACCTTCAAGACCGTCGGTAAGCGTTTCACCTTTGGCGGCGATACAGGTAAGGATCAGAGAGTTTACTACTTCAATACAAAGGAAATTATGGGCAACAAGTACGGAACTGCAACACCCATTCCCTTCAAGGTAGTAATCAACGAGCAGATGGGACTTAAGCTTTCCGTTGACATCAGATGTAACGGTGAATATACCTATAAGCTCACAAACCCGCTTCTTTTCTACACAAACATAGCAGGTAATGTTTCCGACAACTACGAAAAGACCGAGTGGGAGGATATTCTCAGAAGCTCACTTTTAGATGCCCTTCAGCCTGCTCTTGCATCTGTTGCGGCACAGAGAATTGAGTACTTCGAGCTTCCGGGTCATACGGTTGAAATCAAAAACGCTCTTACCGAGGTGCTCAAACCCGACTGGACAGAAACACGCGGTATCGAGCTTGTAAAGCTGACAATCAATTCGCTCTCAATTCCCGAAGATCAGAGAAAGAAGATTACAGAGTGGGAAGAAAACGCAATGACCACAAATCCCATGATGGCAGGCTCACGTCTTGTGGGTGCACAGGCAGATGCAATGAGAACAGCTGCTGCAAACGAAAACGGCGCAATGCAGGGCTTTATGGGTATGGGCATGGCAATGAATGCAGGCGGAAATAACGCTCAAAATCTCTTTGCTATGGGACAGCAGCAGTCAGCTCAGGCGTATGCACAGCAGATGATGGACACTACCACGCAAAAAATGCGTGAGGTTGCCGCTTCGACACCTACAGGCTGGAAATGTGCTTGCGGTGCAGTTGCAACAGGCAATTTCTGCCCCGAGTGTGGTGCTAAGAAGCCCGAGCCCGTAGCGGCTGACGGCTGGACCTGCTCCTGTGGTGCAGTGAATAAGGGTAAGTTCTGCCAGGAATGCGGAGCCAAGAAGCCTGCGGGTGTTCCTCAGTACAAGTGCGACAAATGCGGCTGGGAACCCGAAAAGGGCTCTACTCCTCCCAAGTTCTGCCCCGAGTGCGGAGACCCCTTTGATAACGGTGATATCGTTTAAATAAAATAGTCTCCCACAGTGTTTTTCGCTGTGGGAGAGACGAGTATAAACAAGAACACTGCAAAGAGAGCAACAACAACCTTTTCGGTGTCGACAATTATGAAAGGATTAAATACTATGAAACGGATTACATCGATACTTCTTGCACTCATAATGTGCATAACGGCATTTGCTTTCACGGCAAGTGCTGCCGAAATCAAATTTAACGACGTAAAAGAAACCGACTGGTTTTACGGTGACGTAATGAGTGCTGTTGATATGGGACTTATCAACGGTAAGGGAGAAGGAGTATACGCTCCCAACGATAACCTCACATACGCAGAAGCAGTAAAGCTCGCTGCATGTATGCATCAACTTTATATTGATGGTGTTGTAACACTCAAAAACGGTACTGCAAACTGGTACGATACCTACGTTGATTACTGCGTAGATAACGGTATCATCACAAAAGAGTACAACTACAATGAAAAGGCAACCAGAGCAGGCTATATGGTGATTTTCGCCCACGCTCTTCCCGATGATGCACTTAAAGCGATAAACAATGTTCCCGATGACTCAATTCCCGATGTTCCGTCTTCAAGAGCTTATGCTCCCGAGGTGTATAAGCTCTACAGAGCCGGTATTCTTCAGGGCTCTGATGATGCACACAGCTGTAAGCCTCTTGACAACATCAAGAGAAGCGAGGTTGCTGCAATTCTCTCCAGAATGATGGACGAAACAAAGAGAGTTAAGTTCTCTATGGGCGATGAAGAACAGACACCCGAAGAAACAAAACCCGAAGAAACAAAACCCGAAGAAACAAAACCCGAAGAGACAAAACCCGAAGAGACAAAGCCCGAGGAAAACGTAGAAGATAATAAAGAGTCGGAGGAGGGTTCTTCCGATCCCACAAGACCTTCCACACCAACAAGACCTACCACCTCAATAGCACTTGCAATCAAGACACAGCCCGAGGGCACTACTGTTAAGACCGGTGAATCGGCAACGCTTTCGGTGACTGTTGAGGGCGGCAAAGCTCCATACACATATCAGTGGGAGTATTATGCAAGATACGGAAAATCCGCTTCGTGGTCAAAGATAGCTTCGGCAACGGAAAATGAAGTGTCTGTAAGCCAGGTAAATGGCGGAAATATTAAATATCGCTGTGTAATCACCGATGCGGAAGGTGCTGCCGTTACATCCGAAGAATGTACAGTAACATGGGAGGACAACGGCTTGCTTATGTATGTTGAGGATGTATTCAGTGTTCAGGGCAGAGGTACTGTTCTTACAGGCAAGATCACCTACGGTGAGATAAAGACAAACGATACGGTATATATCGTATCTGCCGACGGCACAAAGACAGAGGCTGTTGTAACGGCAATCGAAATGTTCAATAAGATAATAGATGAGGCACAGGCAGGCGACAACGTCGGACTTCTTGTTCCATCTGTTGAAAAGACAGCCGTAGCAAGGGGCAACGCTATTGTAAAGGCTGATTCCGATTATAAAATCACTACTACCGTTATCGGTACACTTACACTTCTTTCCAAGGAGGAAGGCGGACTTTCAAACAAGATAGAAAGCGGATATCAGGCACAGTTCTATTATGCTTCCTACGATGAAACAGGTACAATAACACTTCCAGCCGAAGGACTTGAGCCGGGCGCAACTCTTGAAGATGTCAAGGTCGTACTCAAGGATAAGCTTCCAAGATTCCTCGGTCAGACCTTTGAAATTAAAATTGCAGGCAGAAAGATAGGTACCTTCACGGTAACAGAAGTCAAATCTTTATCCGCAAGACCTTCCTTACCAACAAGACCTTCCACAACAAGACCTTCCACATCTACTGCACTTGCATACAAGACACAGCCTGTGAGTACAACCGTTAATGCCGATGAATATGCGACCTTTACGGTTGAAGTAACCGGCGGAAAAGCGCCCTATCAGTACTACTGGATGGCGGCACCGGCGGTTGGCAGAGGTCAAGAGTATCAGTGGGAATACCTCGGCGAGGATAAGGCAGGTGCAGAATTTATCTGGTCTACATCAAGCAATACGCTTAAGGTTCGCCCGAATAAGGCCGGAATTATTTATTACCGCAGTATCGTTATCGATGCAAACGGCGATTCTGTCATCTCCAACAATGTATGTCTGACTGCTAAGGCAGGGAACATTCATATTGAGGTTTCCGGTACGATGTCAACCTACAATGATAATGATATTTTAGCACTCACAGCCAACGTATACGGCGGTTCGGGAAAATATTCATATCAATGGCAGAACACCAATACTTTGGATGCGGAAGACAAGTGGCATAACGCAAATTATACAACGAAAACCAACAAGGATAACGAACCAATCTGCTATTTGGATTTGGATCGTGTGATTGGCGGCAAAGCAGAAAACTACTACGCCCGCGTTTGTGTGACGGATCTTGAAACAAATAAGACGGTGTATTCATCGTATGTCAGAGGTATTGCTGTTTGGGGAATGGATGAGTTTGTAATTTCTGAAACAAAGGCGATTGTACTCATCAAGGACAGAGACAAGCTCGCCTTTGAAATAGGAAAAGAAAAAGAGGTTGAATTAGAGGTATATGGCGGAAAAGCACCCTACACTTACCGCTGGGAGTACTCAACCGACGGCACAAACTTTAAGTCGATTCCCGTGGAAGAAACCTGGGCAGACAGTGTTGCAAAGCCAAACCTCAAGGTTACATATGACGGCGTTGGTATCATAAAGGGTAATTATCTCAGATGCAAGGTCACAGATGCTAACGGAGTCGTATTCTATAGCGAGCCTTTGAAAGTGATCCGGCACTTTGACTTTACCTGACGGATAATTTATTGATAAAAGAAAGTATGGCAGGGAGTGTCCTTTTGGGCACTTTCTGCCGCAAGGCAGAATGAAGAAAAAATGAAAAACATAAAGCGTTTTCGTTTTTTCTGTGTCCTGCGTTGATAGGAAAACGAATACTTGAAAGGAATGGGAAATTCATGAAAAAACTATGCCTTATGCTTGCTACGGCTCTTATTACAATATTTTTTGCAGGGTGTCGTGACACGCCGAATATTAAGCCTGATGAAAATCCTGACAACACCCCTGTAATAAGTGTGGAAAACATCGACAATTACGGCTATATATCCCTTTCCAAGTGTCAGCGGTTTGATGCCGATTGGGGCGAAGAACAACCTCTTCGCATGGTAAAGTGGCAGAATGTAAAGCTCTCGGACGAGGATTTGGAAAAGTATCCTGAGCTTAGCGATACACTTGCTGCCTTTAATGACGAAGAAGATGAGGCCGCTACTTCACAGATGCAAGCTTTCCGTGAATACACAGATTATGAAGGCTTTTCAACGCTGTATGCGAACACCGAAAAATATGTTCTTCGTGCCGATGAAACAATTATCAGTATTCTCGGAGAATACGAAAGCTATTCGGGCGGTGCTCACGGATATTACGCAAAAGCAGGCATGAATCTAAGTCCCGAAACAGGTGAAGAAATAGACCTTTTCGATGTTGTAACAGATAAGGATGCTCTTTACACGCTTATTTTCGATTATCTCCTTGAAAATTACGAGGGCGAGTTTTACGAAGAAAAACGCGAGGACTTGTATGAGCACTTTGACAATGGGCTTAATTGGTCAATTGACTACAACAAGATAAATATATATTTTAACCCTTATGAAATCGCTTCTTATGCGGCAGGGCTTATCGAGTTTGAGCTGTGGTTTGACGAGCACCCCGAAATGATAGACAAAAAGTATACAGATGTCCCGTCTTCTTATGCCGTTGAGCTTTCCCATTTCAAAGAGTTCAAATTTGACAGGGATAAAAGCGACGGCAAGCGTGATGTTATCCTTGCAGGCAGTTACGGCTCGGAGGATTACCTATGCGACAAGCTTGCAATAAGCTTAAATCTCAGAGAATACACCGAAGACGAGCTTTACGGAGTACAATTTACCCCCGTACTTGTCTGTCTTGAAGGAAAATATTATCTTTACGGCGAAATCGGAACGGAAAACGGCTCAAATTATATAAATGTTTACGACCTCAACGGAAGCGGAGTTAAAAAAATCAAAACCGTTGAGCTTGGTTTCAAAAAGCTTTCCCACTACAAAGGCGATGAGTTTGTCGGTTATTACAGAGAAATTATGAATAATCCCTTGAATGTGAACCTTGAAACCTATCTTTACCTTCTTAATTCGCCAAATTCCGCATACAAAAATTACAGCATAAACAAGACAACGGCACTTCCCGAAACGGACGACGAACACTTCACAATTAACGAAGATAACGGCGAAAAAATCACACTTTGCGACATTGAGGTGCAGATGCTTGACGACGGCGAAATACTCACACTTCCGGAAGGCACAACGCTTATGCCGCTTTATACCGACGGCTTGTCTTACGTTGACTTTATTTTTGAAGCAGGACAGAAGTGCAGAGTGAACATCGAATCCCGTGACGGCATAAATACCGTAAACGGCAAAGATGTCAGTGAGTGCTTTGCAGATAAGTATTTTTGGGAAAGTGAAGATGACATCGGTATACTTTCCTTTGAAGAAGCATCGGTTGAGCTTTCAGAAATATATGATGTACAGACAGCACTTGAAAACGGTATGGTGCTTGCGGACTACGATACGGTGGAAAACATAAACGGTATTCCTCATACCTGTATAGCACTTGCAACAGATCACGAAGATCATACCGTTGTAGAAAAGATATATGCAGTTGCACCCGAAAGTGTTTATGAATACGATGCGGCTTTTGATGAATGGACTGTGGTCGGATTTGGGTGATATAGTATGAATAAGAGATATAACATAAAAATAATACTTGTTACCGCATTTATTGTGCTTGTCTGCGTCTGCCTTTTCGGCTGTTACCCGAACAAGCCTATGTATGAGCAGGAAAACGCCGATAAAATTACTGCCAAAGGCACAGAGATGATGAAGAACTGGCTTGAAGCGAATGAGCCGAGCGCAGCTATTGAAGAGTGTACGGCGTATATTGCGTGGACAAATTATGACGGCAACAATTATCTGACAGATTATGCAATCGGGAAGATAAAGCACAACGGAGAATCCAAAGCATTTGCCATTAATACCGTGACGGGTAAAGTATACTTTGAACCTGATGCTAAAACACAAACAGAGTTTAACGCAATTGCGGAAGCCTACTTTGATAAAGCCCTGGAAGCTATCGGAATCATACCCGAAAGCACAAAAGCAGATTATGCATTTGAGTGCCACGTTATGGCACCTGTTGATGACGGTGATTCGATAACGGTTGTGCCGTATGTGTATTCCTTTGATTTCGGATTGCCGTCAGATGTGGAGGATCTCGAGGCATTTATACACAATACCGATGTGCGTTTGCCTATTTTTGTAAAAAAGCCAGGAATTACAGTTTCGGATGAAACGGATTTATCAGTCTATGACCTTGAGGCTTTAGAAGCATTGGAAAAGGAATACGGTATACATATCGGCTCTTTAACAATTGAAAACGGCAAACAGTCCTTGCAAAAAAATGATTTGCGGGACGAGACGGGTACATCTCTGCGGGAATACGGAGTATTGCTTGAAACCGATGGCTGTGAGCTTGTCGGCAGAATTCGTGAACATAAAGAGATTCGTAACCGATATACAAATGAACTGACGGTACGAGATGTTGCGGCAGAACCTATTTTCGGGAAAACAAATCTTGGTTACAGTGTTTCTTTTAACGATGCTCTTAATGAGTACATAACACTCAGAGCATACGAAGGTGCAGAAATGCTGGAATACGACTATTACCTTGTTGACGAAGATGAGTTTTCAAACAAGAATGACTCTTACAAAGACGGCATTGAGACCTGTTGGAGGGATGCAGGAGACGGTTGTTATGTGCTGTCATGCAAATCCGACAATTCCGCGTTGAAGATTTATAACAATGATATGCTGGTGCGGAAACAGTAAGGAAGAAAACACACTAATGCCGCTGTTTGCAAAAACAAAAATCGCTCCCGGTATAAATTCGCTTTTGCCGATAAAAACGGCGTACTGATTTTCTTTTCAGTACGCCAGAGCTTGTCGCAAAACCATTGTGAAAGTTTAGGTCAAGCCTTTTCAAAGGCTTGCGGGATCCTGTGGCAGAGCCTTGGTCGCCGTCCGCAGACGGCGAAATTCCTTATGCTTCATAAAGCGCAGGAAAGGTGAATTTTTCGTCCTAAAAGGACGAAAAAGAGGAAAACCCTCGCCGGGGGTTTTCCTAAAACGTGAGATAAAACATACTT
>JAZQFS010000027.1:0-40709 GCA_045539625.1 Eubacteriales bacterium
ATGAATTGAAGAAATACATAGATTATTACAACAATGAAAGAATTTCATTAAAACTAAAAGGAATGAGCCCAGTGCAATACCGAGCTCATTCACAAGTGATTTAATATTTAATTATTGTCTAAACTTTGGGGTTCACTTCAGTGCGACTCAGCTGTTTTATTTTCATCAGAAAGATTTACCTGTACTTTGTCAGCCTCTTCTTCGCTTTTCTCAGTCTCGGTTTTATCTGCTTCGGATAAAGCGACCTCCATTGCAGAGTTATCCTCTGACGTTCCCGCATCTGTCAGGTTTGCCATTGCTATGCTGCACGAACACAACAGTGCTGCGGTTATCATTGCGCAAATTATGGCTTTAATTCTTGGTGTCATTGTAATTGCTCCTTTCTGTACATATTAATACCCGTACATACTCGCCCACAATTCCGGTGTATACGCACTCCAAATTTTGTTTTTGTCATATCTCGGTTCCCAAGAGCGTCCCGATTCAGTTGCATAATATACCCTCATAATCTCACCCTCAGGCTTTTCTGCGGTAAAACCAAGTATTGAAAACACATAGATAGGCGTATCGCCAAATCCGTTTATCGAGCCTTCCACAAAAGCCGAATACCTCCCGGCTTCTTCCTCAGTTACCCAAATGGCGAATTTTCTGTCCTTTTCCTCAGGCATATAATCGTAGGCTTTTACATTTTCCCAGCCTGCAAGACTCATTTCCTCAGCCACCTTGCGGGCAAGTTTTATCCTGTTGCGTTCAAAAGTCCAATATAATTCTTCGTCACCTTGGCGGAAAGAATCATGGGACACATTGACATTTCCTTTTTCTTCAAAAATGGTTTTATTGTCGGTAAAATTCCCTTCTTCATATTCATCGCCCATTGCAGAATCATTTACTTCGTAGTTTATAATATCGCCTTTCCTTAGCTCAGGCACACTGACTGAACACGAGCTCATAATAACACAAAACACTGTTGCTATAATCAAGTTAGCTGAAAGCTTCATTTTCCCACCCCGTCAATATTACTTCATATACTCATCAAGATTGAAATACTCAACATTTCCTTTTGGATTTAGCTTTATTCAAGAAAGTCCCTTGCACCGTTGTTTGGTGCAAGGGACGGATAATCGAGCATTGAAAGTAACGACTTTATATAAACCATACGTTGGTGCGCCGTTATTTTCTTTTTGCTTACTTTTTCTTTTTATCAAAGAAAAAGTAAGTTAGATTTCGGGGATAACGATTTCGATTTCCTTGCCGAGAGCATCGGACTTAGCGATACCGTCGATAATAGCCTGATTGTAGAGAATCTGGCTGGAAGGAACGGGAGCACCCTTGGAAGGATCGATGATAGCATCGAGGAAGGAACGAATCTTCTTGTCGAAGAGAGTCATGCCGCTGTTGTCCTTGATAATCGGAATCTTTGTTTCAACAGGCTGACCTGCTACATGCTTGTAGATGGTCATTTCGCCGCCAACTGTACCGTTCCAGCAGTCTGTGGAAGGAATTCTGAGACCGCCCTTGTCACCGAGAATGATGGTGTCGCCGGGTGTGTTGATGTTCATAGCCCAAGCAATTCTGAAGTCGAGGAAGATACCGCCTTCAAGACGAACGAAAGCTGCCGCGAAGTCGTCAACACCGAAGATATCAGCGTATTCAGCAGGTCTGCCGCTGTCAATGTAGGTCTGAGGATTCTTGCCGAAGAAGTCGGACTTGAAGCCTGTTACTGTCAAAGGCTTGGGATAGCCCACAGCGTTGAGAACCATATCGAGAGAATAGCATCCGATATCACCGAGAGCACCGATACCGCCCTTGTCCTTTTCGATAAATGTTGTACCGAAGGGAGTAGGAATACCGCGTCTTCTTCCGCCGCCTGTCTGAATGTAGTAAACCTTACCGAGCTCGCCTGATTCAACGATCTTCTTGATCATCTGCATGTTGAGGTCGAGTCTGGGCTGGAAGCCGATTGTAAGAATCTTACCGCTCTTCTTTTCGGCTCTCATAACTTCAACAGCTTCTTCGGTTGTAACTGTGAAGGGCTTTTCAAGCATTACGTTGATGCCTGCTTCAAGTGCATGGATAGCACAGGGAGCGTGCTGGCAGTTGTATGTACAAATGCTTACACCGTCAAGATCTTTTTCAGCTGCAATCATTTCAACGTCGCTGTTGTAGCATCTTACGCCTTCAACGCCGTGCTTCTTGAAGAATGCTTCAGCCTTGCCGGGGATGAGGTCTGCACCTGCAACGATTTCAACGTCAGGCATCTTCTTGTATGCAGCCATGTGAGAGTCTGCAATCCAGCCTGTACCTATAATACCGATTTTGAGCTTTCTGTTGCCGCCCTTAATGCCTTCAGCAGCAACCTGATTGGGATCGAGGTTTGTAGTTGATGTTGCCATTTTCTTTTCCTCCTGAAAATGAATTTATTTTAGGATTAAAACCTATAGTTATACACTTCTCTCCTAATTGTTATGGTAAAACAATTTTATTACTTTGTTGTAAATGTCGTGTTAATAATGGTTTAACACAACCGGCATAAATTTCCGTTCTTTAAAGCTTAAACACATTCACGCCTGTTTTCAGTTCTTTTGTGAATGAACCCGATGTGAAAACCGCCTGTACATTTTCGGGAACTGTTATTTCAAAGCTTATGCCGTCCTGTGTTTTTTCGTATGACACGGAAAACTCACCCTTCACCGTCATAAAGCTGCCCTTGCAGAAGGTTAGCATATCTACAATTGCAGGGCTTATCACAACACGCTCATAGCCGTAGGAATCAGCCGTCTGCTTTACACCCAGCAAATGCTTGAAGAAGCAGGAAACGGGAGATGAGAACATGGGGTGGTTGTGGCTTGCTTTGCCTGTCATATATTCCCAAAGTGTGGTAGCGCCCATATCCATCATATAGCCGTAGGACGCCTTTTCCTTGTGGCTTGTGAGAAGCTTTACGGCAAGAGCCGATTTGCCGTTTTCAAATAGCGTGCGTATAAGTACGTCCGTCGCGAAAATTCCCGTATCAAAGCCGCCGTAAGAATCGTACTTTTTCACCGTTTCACAAAGAGTTTTGTCAGTACCGATGCCCAAATCCGTTGCAAAGGCGTTTGCACCCGAAATATTGGCACAAAAGCAGTCGGTCATGGGCGACTTGTACGCCGCAACCATCGCTTCTTTGCTGAAGGTGGCAAGGGATGTGTAATAATCTGCATTCTTGTCCTTGCCGAGAAAAGTGCAAATTTCGGCAAGCTGTGTCAGGCACTTTACGTAAAAATATGTGTTTACGTAGTTCTGAGGCAGTATTTCAAGATTGTCCTCATAGGGAAAGCCCCAGTCACCAAGCACCCAGCCTGTTTCCTCGCACGTTACAAAGCCGTGGCTTGAACGGGACTGCATATAAGATACAAAACGCATCATGTTGGGAAGATATTTTTCCACAATATCACGCCGCCCGAACATTTTCCACATACGGTAGGGAATTTCAACAATTGCACTTCCCCAGCCGCCTATTCCTCCGCCGCCTCCCATGTAGGGTACGGTGTGGGGAATGTTGCCCGTTGCAATATCCTGAGCATCTGCAATATCCTCCAGCCACTTGAGATAAAACTGTTCTGTATCAAGTAAGTGCATTGCCGTCTCACAGCATAGCTGACCGTCGCCTGTGTAGCCAAGCTTTTCACGTGTGGGACAGTCAAGAGGCACGCACATGTGCATATTACAAAGAAGTGTCCGCACAGCCGCATTGTACAGCCAGTTGAGCGTTTTGTCGCTGCAGTGAAAGCTGCTTGTAACATTGATGTCGGTGTGAAGCACAACCGTCTCTATAGGCTCAGCATCTCCCTCTACCGAAAAATACCGAAAGCCGTGGTAGGTAAAGTGAGGAACAAGCTCGCTTTTGCCGTCGGCAATATAGGTGTCGCACTGCTTTTTAAGGTGGATAAGAAAGCTTGTGCCGTCAAGATTTTTGTCTTCGTCAAGCTCCTCTGTGTGAATAAGCTTTACCTTCTGTCCTGCCTTATCGCATCTGAGACGCACATAGCCCGTGATATTTTCGCCGTTGTCGTAGACCTTGTAATTTCCGAAGTCCTTGACAAGAACAGGCTTTAGAGTACGTATAACCCTGTCGGAGGGACAGGTCTGGTACTGAAAATTGCTGTCAAATTCTTCAAGCTCCACCGCATTTTCAAGGCTTGATATATCATTTTCTGGATAGAGAAAGCCTCCGTCAAAGCCGAACAAATCCTGACTTTCGCCGTAAAACAGGTCATTGTCGCAAATAAAGCTTTTTGCCCATTTAAAGCCGTCAGACGAAAACAGCGTGTCACGCCGTCCGTCGCCGAAAACGGTATCAACACGGCAGCACATTTTCACGTTGCCGTAGGGACGTGTGCCCTCATCGTGGTTGCCGTTTATGCAGTACCAGCCCTTGCCGAGAAGCACCGCAAGACGGTTGTTTCCTGCTTTAAGATAAGGCAAAAGGTCGTACTTTAACACATAGGTGCGGTAGACACCCTCTCGGAAGGAGCCGTAATGCCCCGAAAAATCACGCTTATGGTAGTCGCTTGAGGCAGGCGTAAAAATATCCTCTGACACCTTGATGCCGTTTACATACACCTCAAAAAGACCAAGCCCCGTGATTGTAAGCGTCATACCCTTAACATCGTCCGACACATAGGGAAGGTCGCAAAGCATATACGGAGCAGTACAGCCCCCGTCAGAGGGGGCTATAAATTTTGCACTGCCGAAAATTTCACCGAAGGTCATAGAGACACTCCTTTATTACTGAATAAAACCGGGCTTTATAACAATTGCACAGCCAAACTGCTTTTCCGTGAAACGATACTGCTCAAAGGGAGCAGGTCCGCAGGAGTTTGTACCGATGCCGCTCATCTTGAAATCAACATAGAAATAGGATTCCTTGCGTTCCTTAAGGTCGTGGTCGTGCAGAATATCCGTCAAATCCATAACGCTGTAGTGCTGAGCCGAGAAGGAGAAGGTGTCGTCTATGCCATACTGCTTAACGGTAAGACCGTGACCTGTGGGAGTACCTACAAAGGCGTATCTTGTATCGCAGTGAGAGCCGCCCTCCTGAGGCTTTATGTGATGAACATAGTTTTCGGTAACCGTAGATTCAAAAAGACCGATGTAGGAAGCATACTTTCTGTCGCTGTAGCTTTCAACGGGACCTCTGCCGAAGTACTTTATTCTTTCGTTGCCCTCCGGCATTACAATTTCAAGACCGAATCTGGGAATCACACCCACATCAAAGCCTATTCCGGGAAGCACACCTATGTCATTTCTGAAATCTGCGGCAATTTCATAAAGTATTTCGCCCTTGCCGTTAAGGGTAATGTGCTGAATAAAGGCAGCGATTTTTCTCATGGCACGGTCGCCGCACATCACAACGCTCTTAACCGTAATTTCCTGATCCGTCTGCTTTTCCACAAAGCATTCTGTGCAGTTAAATTCCACCTTGTTAAGATTGTTTGCAGTTATCCATGTGCCTTTTATTATTCTGTCGTTGTCGGTGGGAGCACGCCATACGTTGGGCACAATTGCCTTTGTAAGCATATCGGCACCGTTGTCAACAATTCTTGTGATAAAGCCCTGTTCCTTGTCAATTGTAACGCTTGTTTCGCCGCAGGACATGGTGATGTATCTTTGATTTTCAATAAGCTCGGGAACGAAAAGCATGGCTGTCTGTTCTTCCTTTTCGTCGTCATACAGACACGCAACCTCATGCTGTTCAAAGCCTATTTCATAGCCTGCCTTAGCCCAGGGAGTATCTATGTTTGAAATATATCTGAGATTGAGGAAGTATTCGCCCTCGTTTACAAAATCATCGGCACAGAAAAGGTTGTACTTCTTCTTTCTCTGCGGAGCAATTGCAAGAGACGGAACAAAGCCGCTTGCAACGTCCTTGCCGTCGCAGGTAAGAGTCCAGGCAAGACCGATATCCGACATATCCTCAAAGTTGCGAAGATTCTTTATTTCAATTGTGCCGTTTTCCACGTCAACAAGCGCGCTTTCGACAGGCTTGTAAGCCTCTTTAAGCTCTAAAAGTCCCGTGTGAGGTGTTCTGTCGGGGAAAATGTAGCCGTCAACGCAGAAGTTTACATCGTGAGGACGTTCTCCGAAATCGCCGCCGTAGTACTGACCTTTCCTTCCGTCGGGGAGAGTTACTTCAACGGTATGGTCGGTAAATTCCCATACACAGCCGCCGAAAAAGCTGTCATACTTGCGGAAGGCTTCAACGTATTCCTTAAGTCCTCCGGGGCTGTTGCCCATGCAGTGAGCATATTCGCAAAGGTAAAGAGGACGGCTGTCCTTCTTGTCGCTGAGAATTTCCACGCATTTTTCGGGAGTGGGATACATATAGCTTATAATATCCATTTCGCCCTGATACTTCTTTGCAAGCTCGGTGTGCATAGCGGTACAGCCCTCATAGTGAACGATAGCTTCGGGAAGTCTTGACTTGATATAGTCACGCATTGCAAGCTGGTTTCTGCCCATACCCGACTCGTTGCCAAGCGACCACATAATAACGGCACCGCAGTTCTTGTCACGCTCAAACATCTTTATTACACGGTTAAGATAGGCTTCCTTCCACATTTCGCTGTCGGAAAGGGTATCCCAGTTGTTGTCCGGAGCAGTATCAACCGCCATACCGTGACATTCAAGGTCGGTTTCGTCCACAACGTATACGCCGTATCTTGCACACATTTCATAAAATCTGGGATCGTTGGGATAGTGGCTGGTACGAACAGTATTGATATTATGCTGCTTGAAGGTCATAATATCCTGCTTCATAAGCTCATAGGGCGTTGTGTGACCGTAATTCTTGTGGGAATCGTGTCTGTTTACGCCAAGTGCCTTGACCTTTTCGCCGTTGATATATACAACCTTGTTTACAATCTCAATTTTCTTGATTGCAACCTCCTGCAGAATAACCTCGTCTCCGCAGAAAATGTAAAGTCTGTAAAGTGCGGGGTTTTCGGCGTTCCACAGAATAACATCATCAACCTTTATTTCAGCCTTGTCCTTGACAGTACCTCTTGCAACCTCCTCGCCGTCGGGAGAAACAAGGATATAGTCTGCGCCCTTTTTGCCTCTGTAGTCAACCTCAAGAGTAAGTGCGGCACTTTCAAAGTCGTCGCCCACACTCTGCTTTACAAAGTAGTCACGAATATGGTTTTCTCCTCTTGCAAGAAGGTAAACCTCTCTGAAAATACCCGAAAGACGCCACATATCCTGGTCTTCAAGATAGCTCTGGCTGTTCCATTTTACAACAAGCACGGTAATTGTGTTCTTACCCTCGTTGCAGTACTTTGACACGGCAAACTCGTTTGTTGAATGGCTGACGGTGCTGTAGCCCACGTATTTTCCGTTAATCCACAGATAAAACGCACTGTCAACGCCTTCAAAGTTAAGGTAAAGGTCACGGCAGGCAAAATCCGAAGCAAGATAAAAATCTCTGTTGTAAATTCCGCAGGGATTGTGCTTTGGAATAAAGGGCGGCTCCTTCATATAGGGATACTTGATGTTGGTGTACTGAGGCACGTCATAGCCTCTGTCAAGGAACATCTGCCAGTTGGAAGGAACGGGCAGCGTTTCGGTAAAGTCATCCCCCGTTACCGCAAACAAATCCTCTTCAATGTCATAAAAGCTTTCGTAATATTTAAAATTCCACGTTCCGCAAAGGCTCTTGAAATACTCCGACTTTGTTCTGTCAAGTGTTTCGGCACTTTCAGGTGCGGCAAAGGGAACAAAATATGCTCTTGATTTTTCGGTGTTCTGTGAAATCACGTCAAGCGACTCATGCAGAATGTCAAAATTTATCATAACTCTTTCCTCCTATGATGTATAATATATTTTGAACCTATTTTAATTGTACCAAAAATTGCCGTAAAGTCAATATGTTTTTGTGCTGTTTTTTCATCATAATGAATGTTTTTTCACCCATTTTTCAGCCAATTTCCAAAAAACGTCAAAAAACCGTATAAAGTATATTTGCAATTTGTTTATTTATACCGCTTGACAATTTATTCACACAGGTATATGATAAATAGGTAGAATTTTATCGTAAAACACCCCTTTTGACGGGAGGAATGGCTTTGAACAATCAGCTTTCTGATATACAGACCAAAGACATCGGCACAAAAACCGATTACATAAAAATGGGCATTGACATCGGCTCAACAACGGCAAAGGTAGTGGTTGTTGACGGCACGCAGGTGCTCTTTGAAAAGTACGAGAGACACTTTTCCATGGTAAGAGCAAAAACCTTAGAGCTTGTAAGACAGGCAAAAAGCTTTCTTGAGGGAAGAAGCATAAAGGTTGCAATTTCGGGCTCGGCAGGTCTTGGGCTTGCAGAAGAAGCGGGAATTGACTTTGTGCAGGAGGTTTTTGCAACGGCAGAGGTGGCAAAGCTTGCACAGCCCGACATAAGCGTTGTTATTGAGCTTGGCGGAGAGGACGCAAAAATCATCTTCTTCAAGGGCGGCATAGACCAGCGAATGAACGGTACGTGTGCAGGCGGTACGGGAGCATTTATCGACCAGATGGCAACCCTTCTTGACGTCACTCCCGACGAGCTTGACGAACTAAGCCTTGACTGTAAAAAAATATACCCCATAGCTTCACGCTGCGGAGTATTTGCAAAAACCGACATTCAGCCCCTTTTAAATCAGGGTGCAAGAAAAGAAGACATTGCAGCAAGCATCTACCAGTCGGTTGTAAACCAGACCATAGCAGGTCTTGCACAGGGACGTAAAATCGAGGGAAAGGTAATGTTCCTGGGCGGTCCTTTAAGCTTTTGCGAGGGACTTAAGAGAAGATTTGTTGAAACTCTCGGTTTATCACCCGAAAACGCCGTGTTCCCCCACTACGCAAAGCTTTCGGTGGCGCTGGGTGCGTCAATTTATGCCGAAAAACGTGAAAAAAGCTTCACCTTTGACCAGCTGTGCGAAAAAATCGAAAACGCCGTGGGTGCAAGCACCAACATAAAGACGCTTCCTCCCCTTTTTGCTTCAAAGGACGAGTACATCGACTTTTCCGACAGACACAAAAAGGCGGCAGTTCCCACGGTTGACATTGCCTCATACAGCGGCAAAGCATATCTTGGCATCGACTGCGGAAGCACCACAACAAAGCTTGTGCTTACCGACGAAAATGACAACATTCTCTACTCCTTCTACGACTCCAACAAGGGCGAGCCTGTTGAAATTGTCCGTGAGCAGCTTATAAAGCTTTACGCTCTTTGCGGCGACAGAATTAAAATTTGTGCCTCTGCCGTAACAGGCTACGGAGAAGAGCTTATACAGCACGCCTTCGGTGTGGACTTCGGCATTGTTGAAACCATGGCACACTTTCGTGCCGCAAAGCATTTCAAGCCCGACGTTGACTTCATTTTAGACATCGGCGGACAGGACATAAAGTGCTTTAAGGTACATAACAATTCCATTGACAGCATTATGCTCAACGAAGCCTGCTCATCGGGCTGCGGCTCATTTCTTGAAACCTTCGCAAAAAGCCTCGGCTATTCAATAAGCGACTTTTCAAAAATGGCACTGTTTGCCGAAAAGCCCGTCCAGCTTGGTACTCGCTGTACCGTGTTTATGAACAGCTCCGTTAAGCAGGCGCAGAAGGACGGTGCTGAGGTTGCCGACATTTCGGCAGGTCTTTCAATAAGCGTTGTAAAGAACGCAATTTATAAGGTTATACGTGCAAACTCCGCAAAGGAGCTTGGCGAAAATATTGTGGTACAGGGCGGTACTTTCTATAATGACGCCGTTCTTCGTGCCTTTGAAAAGGAAATAGACCACGACGTTGTGCGTCCCTCAATTGCAGGACTTATGGGAGCATACGGTGCGGCACTTTACGCAAAAAGTAACATAAACGGCGAGAGCACCCTTATCCCCGCCGATGCACTTTCCCGTTTTTCGCATACGGCAAAAAGCACCACCTGCAAGGGCTGTACCAACAACTGTGCCCTTACCGTCAACATCTTTGAGGGCGGCAAAAAATTCATCTCGGGCAACAAGTGCGAAAAGGGACTTGGCGGCGGCGAAGGCAAGGAAGATACACCCAACGTCCACCAGTTCAAGCGTGACTACATTCTGTCCCTTGAACAGACAAGCGACAAGGAAAAGACAATCGGACTTCCGCTGGCACTTGGTATGTATGAGCTCACTCCCTTCTGGCACGGCATTTTCACCAATCTTGGCTTTAACGTAAAAATTTCGGGAATGTCAACACGTGCTCTTTATTCTCTCGGGCAGAACAGCATTCCCTCCGATACCGCCTGCTATCCTGCAAAGATTATGCACGGTCACATTGAAAAGCTGATAGCCGACGGCGTTGATGCAATTTTCTATCCCTGCCTTTCCTACAACTTTGACGAAAAGGCAAGCGAAAACCATTACAACTGCCCTGTTGTGGCGTATTATTCCGAGCTTTTAAAGGGAAATATGGACTCACTTAAGGACAAAACCTTCCTTTATCCCTACCTTAACATCAACGATGAAAAGGAGCTTGTAAGGGGACTTTACGATTATCTTGGCAAGTACTTTGAAGGCATTTCAAAACAGGACGTAAGAAAGGCAGTAAAGGCAGGCTATGAGGCACACGGGAAGTATATGGACGCTGTGTGCCGTGAAGGTGAAAGAGCCGTGGAATACGCAAGAAAACACGGCAAAAGAGTGCTTGTTCTTGCAGGAAGACCTTACAACATCGATATGGAAACAGGTCACGGCATAGACAAGCTGGCAGGCACCTTGGGCTTTGTGGTTGTCAGCGAGGACAGCGTATGGAAAATGGCAAAGAACAAGCCCGATGTACGTGTTCTCAATCAGTGGACATACCATTCAAGACTTTACAATGCGGCACAGTTTGTGTGCGAAAACGAAGACTGCGAGCTTGTTCAGCTTGTATACTTCGGCTGCGGAGTAGATGCGGTAACCACCGACGAAACCCGTGATATTTTAGAGAAAAACGGACGTCTTTACACACAGCTTAAAATAGACGAAATCACAAATATGGGTGCTGTAAAAATAAGACTGAGAAGCCTTATCGGTGCTATAGACGAAAGAGCAAAGAAACAGTAACAGAGGTACATACATGGATAACCAAAACGAAAGATGTGACGGCTACAGAGTTTTTACCGAGGAAATGAAAAAGGATTACACCATCCTTGTTCCCACCATGCTTCCCCGTCATTTCAAGATTATGGTAGGCATTATGAGAGCCTACGGCTACAATGCAGTTGTTCTTGACAACATGGGACAGTCCGTCATAAACGAGGGACTTAAATACGTTCACAACGACACCTGCTATCCTGCGCAGCTTGTTATCGGTCAGATGATTGACGCCCTTGAAAGCGGACGTTTTGACAAAAACAAGGTCGCCCTTATGATAACCCAGACAGGCGGCGGCTGCCGTGCTTCAAACTACATACATCTGCTTCGCAAGGCACTTGTAAAGGCAGGCTACGGTCACGTTCCCGTAATATCCCTTAACTTTTCGGGACTTGAAAAGGGCTCGGCGTTCAAGATTACATTTCCCATGCTTCACCGCCTTGCCTACGCAATATGCTACGGCGATTTGCTTATGGATCTTGTCAACCAGACAAAGCCCTTTGAAATAAACAAGGGCGATGCCGAGGCGCTTGCGGATATGTGGACGGAGCGTCTTACAAAGGAAATGTTTGAAAAACGCCTGTCAAACGGTGTTGCAAAAAAGAACTACAAGCTTATCATCGAAGACTTTGCCAAGATTCCGAAGAAAATCCTTCCCAAGCCAAGAGTGGGCATTGTAGGCGAAATCTTTGTAAAATACTCTCCCTTAGGCAACAACAACCTAGAGGATTTTCTTGTATCCGAGGGTGCCGAGGTGGTAGTGCCGGGACTTCTTGACTTCTGTCTATTTGTTATTTACAACTCTATAGTAGACAGAAAGCTTTACGGCTTCAACAAAAAATCGGTGCTTATATACAAAATTCTCCTAAAGCTTTTCTGCTCCATGCAGAAGGACATCATAAACGCCATGAAAAAGGAAGGCTCCTTCCTTGCTCCCTCTCCCTTTATTGATGTTCCGCCACTTGCCCAAGAGGTTATAGGTCTTGGCGTAAAAATGGGCGAGGGCTGGCTTCTCACCGCAGAAATGATAGAGCTTATCCACGTGGGTGCCGAGAACATTGTATGCACACAGCCCTTCGGCTGTCTTCCCAACCACATTGCAGGCAAGGGCATGATGAAGCCCATCAAGGAAAAGTACCCCGAAGCCAACATTGTGGCAATTGACTACGATTCGGGTGCTACAAAAATCAATCAGGAAAACAGAATAAAGCTTATGCTTTCAACGGCAAAGCCCTTTGTAAGAGAAAAGTAAACCAAAACACGGACTGCAGAAAAAAATCTCAGTCCGTGTCTTTTATTATTTACGTCGAGAGGCTCGACACCGAATGTCGTAGGCAACCTATGATGATAATTTATAATCGTTTCTCGTAAAGGTCGTCTTTGCACCAAACGACGGCGCAAAGACTGCAGATGGTTCATTCTGTGCCACACATTAAGCTATTCTTAATCTTTTCATTAAAAACCGCAATATGCCTTGCATTTGTGCCGCCGACTTAACCGTTTTGTCAGTTTACAAGCTCTTTCAGCATCTTCTGCTCATAAGGCGTAAATTCCTCAAAGGAGTCAATGTATACAATCAGATGCTTTTGCAGTCCGCTTTCAATCTCTACCTTTTTAACGGTATAACCGCCGTCGGGATTTTCTTCATAGTCCACCGAGCGCCCCTCGGGATAATCGCTTCTCGATACCCGTAACACCTTGCACAGATTGCTTTCGGGATAAACTATGGCATATCCGTCCTGGAAATATCCGTAAAATATTTCGTTTTCGAATTTGTGTGCCAGCTCACCGTAAAGAATTATGTCACCGTACAAGCCCTGACTCTGTGTCAAATCCCTGATGCGCAGGTTGTACGGCTTTACAAAGTGGTGATAGAAAAAATTTCCGTCGCCGATATTGGTGATGCCTTCTATCCAATCCGACGGAGCTTTGTCAAACTTCCTACTGTTGGGAACAACATACGCAGAATTGAGATGCAAACAAAAGCCCGCCAGAATAACACATCCTGCCGTCAGACACACGCAAATTCCCAAAAGCACCTTTTCAAGAGTTGTTTTCATTCAGTTCCTCCTCAGATATGTCACAGCTGTATTTTTTCGTAATACACGGCAATGTGCCTTTCATCAAGCACGCAGTCAACGTGGTAATGTCACAACCAAAGCTTTGAACCAACCGGGTTTGTTTTTCATATGTGTACCTCCTTCGGCAATCAAAACCGCGTCAATTTAAAGTAAAAAAGGATTCCTTGCACGTTTGTAGACTATTACCGTCCAGCGAGAATCGTTTGTGTTGCTATTATGATTATGCGCACGAGCTTTTCTAAAAAGCATTATAGGTTTGTATATGAACAAAACACGTTTAAGCTTATGGGGCGTACCGTGTCCCACATACACCATTGCAGGATTGCCGTCAAGCTCCCTGTTCGCCTTATTCACAACAGGCATAACAAGCTGTTCCAGCTCTTGCTGTGTCATATTTCCGTCTTTGTCGATAACAGTATACTCTTTTATGGCATAAAGCTCATAAGGGTTTACAAGATTGTAGTCAAACAAGCCCTCTTTTCGGAATCCCTCTATATCATCAAGCTCTCTTGTAATTGACCGCCATTCCGATGCAGTATTGTTCCAATTAAGCAAAACCACCGTTCTGAAGCAAGCTTCAACACACCAGCTTGTTATCAAAGAAGCAACAGCGAGAAACACAACTATGATTATCCTTTTATAAAGCTTGGTTTTCAAATTCAACCTTCTTTCTCTACCATATACGGTACAGCGAAACACATCTTTTAAGAAAAACCACGTGGTACAGGCAGCTTCCGTCGTCATTCTCGTGTGTGTAAATTTCCACCTTTGTCTTTTTGCCGCCGAAGGTATTGTCCGCACTTTCAGCCGCTCCAAGAGCAAGCTTCTCAAGCTCAGACTCGCTTACACTTCCGTCACCGATAAAATGCACCGTGTATCTCGCAAACGGCCGCATGGGAAATTTATAGATAATCCGCCACGCTTCTGCATCAATAATGTTCTTTGTGGTTTCCATAGGCACCTTTTGGGTAAAGCTCTCGTCAAAGCTGTCGTGCCATTCATCCTCAATAACATTCAACGTCATAAAGGACGGGATAAGCTGCAAAGTAGTTATCATACACCAGATACCAAGCAGAATATAAAGTACAAAAAAAACAATGGCAAGCGCTGTTGCGATTTTTCCCGGTTTGGTCATTGTTATTGCTCCTTTTTTAACGCGCATTTTTGTGCCACCGACTTAACCGTTATGTCAGTTACAAGCCCCTCCAGCATCCTCTGCTCATAAGGCGTAAATTCCTCAAAGGAGTCAATGTAGACAATCAGATGCTTTTGCAATCCGCTTTCAATCTCTACCTTTTTAACGGTATAACTGCCGTCGGGATTTTCTTCATAGTCCACCGAGCGCCCCTCGGGATAATCGCTTCTCGATACCCGTAACACCTTGCACAGATTGCTTTCGGGATAAACTATGGCATATCCGTCCTCGAAATATCCGTAAAATATTTCGTTTTCGAATTTGTGTGCTATTTCATCGTGAAGAATAGTGTCACCTCTAACACTTTCATCTTCTAAAACATAAGAAACCGACAAGCTTGCAGGGGGGTAAAACTCTCTCCTTTGGTATGTTCCATCGCCTATATTCGTTTCTCCACCCAACAAATCCTCTTGTGTTTTCTCGAACTTTTTGCTATTGGGTACATAAGTATTCAGATTAAATAAAATATGAGTTTTTTCCAAATCTGATACCGTTACATAAGTAATCAGCATACCGCTTACAAGAAGCAGACACACGCAAATTCCCAAAAGCACCTTTTCAAGAGTTGTTTTCATTTTGCTCCTCCTCAGATATGTCACAGACGTATTTTTTCGTAATACACCGCAATATGCCTTTCATCAAGCACGCAGTCAACGTGGTAATGCCCGAAAAACCATTTTTCATAGCTGATTCTTTCCTTCAGCTCATCAAAAAAGTCAGTAAGAATGTCCGTTTCATAGTCTCGGCACAGCATTTGCTGAACAGAGGACGGCGCACAATGGGTAATTACCGCATCAATCCTGCCATCGCATTTTTCAAGATTTTTTCGTGCATATTGCATTTCTTCGTCCGACGGCAATTCTTCCTTCCACCAGCTTTTGCCCTCAATCCGGAAAGCTCTGTCGTGGCTGCTTGCACCGCCGAAGGTGAAAATTTTCTTTTCGTCAATTGTATACACCTCGCCTCGCATAAGGTGGTATATATTTTCGCCGATTTTCCGAGCCTTGCCGCCGCAAAAATCCACCGTCGGAAACTGCTTTAACATATGGAAATTCTCGTGGTTGCCGTCAACAAACAATGTGGTGAAATTCTTGCCGTCAAGCCACTTTCGGTAGTACAGCTCCTCGTTTTTTCCGTCCCACACGCCGCCGAAATCGCCGCATATTATTACAAAGTCGTCACGTGTCAGCATCTTTTGTTCGGGAAAACGCTTACCCGACAGCTTTGAAATATCTATAGGTATGTGTGTGTCGCCTGTTATGTAAATCATATTTTCTCTCTTTCTACTTAACAATCAGCTTTACAACCAAAAACACCACGTTAAATGCGCATATTTCTCCCAAAAAGAAGTGAATAAGACACAGCGTTTTGTTCCTTTTTCGCAAGAAAAACACCGTCAGAGCGTTGATTGCAAGAAATACAGCGTTGTTACCCGTTGTCTGCCGCCACAGTTGTAAATCAAAATTCAAGGCTTCATCAACAGGTGACATACCCACGCACCAATTGAGCACAAAAAACATAACTGCCAAAAGCCACAGCACCTCAAGCACCGTCAGCAATACCTTTGCGGTAACAAAAAAAGCTTTATTCATTTCATCACCGCCTCAGTATAACATAGTAGTACACATAAGCAGAATAAGTATCTGCTCAAAAGCAAAGTGTACAAAAAACAGAGCTTTGCTGTAAAAACGAGCCGCAGCGCAAAGAAAAGCATTTACAAGTATCACAAAAAATGCAAGCACCTTTCCGATGTCCAAATAGAAGAAAAAATCATACTTGAATTCCACACCGTCAGAAATAAGTGCAAACACAAAGGAAAGCACACAAAATGCCATTATGCACAGCAAAAACAGCAATGCCACACTGTGTAATGTCACAACCAAAGCTTTGAACCAACCGGGTTTGTTTTTCATATGTGTACCTCCAATTTGTATCAACCGTTTAACGCTGTTAATATATCATCAATGTTCTCATATATTCTTTCCGCATATCCCGTAGATTGTAATTTTTCTTTAGGTACTTCCGGACCAACATTATAACGGGTTGCAATCGTCTTAATCTCATCATCAGTCAATTCTTTTGCACTTTTCCCTTTATAGTCAACGTTACGCAACACATCCAAATGACACGCCGCCATATATATATTTTGAATAGGGTTGTTAAGTGATTCTATAATTTCTTTCTGTTTATTTGTGTCACTTTCATATCCTAACATCTCCTTTGCTCGTCTAACCTGTATACTTGTATTTCCAAAGGAAGTCTTATCCGGCGAAACGCTCAATTGTTTTTTCCCAAACGGAATACGTTTTTTAACATCATCTGGCAAATCCTTGTAAACACTTCGACCTAAATAAGCCAACTGGTCATTTAACATAGGATCACCTCCAAATTCTACATACATAACGCCCGCAAGAAGTTTTGGTGGAATATCATATTTTTCTGCAGCATCTTTCACTACATCACTGTAGTTTTTAATGAAGTCAATTTTCTTAGGGTGAATGTTTTCATTCGCTTTGCCTTGAATAGAACTTACTGCGTACTCTACTGCGTCCTTCATTGTCCAGTTATACTCTGGAATATCCTTCCACTTTTCTGCATAATGCATAATTTTTGCGTGTTCTTCTGTTACCCCTTTTTCATCTACAATTCTATTTACTTCTTTTTCATTGTTATTTGACTCAGTAACATTAAGAATTTCATTTTTTTCTTTTCCTTTCAGTTTTCCAAGTGAATACAAATCTTGTTTTCCTTCATTTGATTTATCTTTGTTCTTATTTTGAAAGTCGCTAAAAAAATCTTTCTTTTCGGGTATGTTATCCTCTATCTTATCCTCCGCTTTTCTGCTCTCAGCCATAAAGCGTATGCCTCTCTTTGCACCTGTAGTGTTGGAAGCCTTATCGGGAGAATCGCTTGCATCGGTATCGTCCTTTACTTTCTGTACTTCACTAAGCAAAGTCAACTCGGGCTTAAGATTAATGTCACCGCGATAAGGCAGTTTTTCCAGTTTTAAAGAGTTTGTAACAGCATCGCGTAACGAGCCGGATTGTCCGTCAGAGCTTATATCAATAGTATAGATAGGCTTATTTACCTCCGGCATATACGCCGCCTTTTTAGCTTTTTGCATTTCCGAAGAATTGCCGGCCTCACCTGCCGCGTAGAACAAAGTCAGCCCGTCTTTAAGATAGGGGTACCTGCTTACATCCAAACCGTTGTTTTTGTTTGTTTCAATGGTCGCCTCAGCTATGGGAATACTTCTTGCTATTGCAGCGTCATCAATGTCGTTAAAAAGATTTTTGGTATCTAAGGGTGATGTCTTTGTACCGAGAGCATCCCTTACTCTTTGCCTCATATCGTCGTACTCAACGCTTTTTGGCAAATTAACGGTGCCTGTAGTGCTTTGCTTGTAAGAATCAGCCTTTTGCTTTTTCTTTTGAATGTCATCATAGCTGCCCACTGCCAATATTTTACTCATACTGTTTTCTCCTTTATTATAAATCAATTTTCCATCAATGTCAACCGTCCCCACGGCACCGATTACTCGGTGCCGCTTTTTGCCGTGAAAAGACCTACATACTGCGCCAATGCTTTAAGTTAAAAGCACGTGCCGCATCTCTCCTGAAAGAGCTGTGCTGCTTTTCAAGGTCGTCAATGGCTTTTGTGTACGCCTTTTTCGTCTCGTCAAGGGTGCTCTTTGCCAATGAGCCGTCGGTGGAATAGCCGTTGCTCTTTAACCACTCGGTAATGTACTTTTCCGATGCCGCCGCCTCCTGCTTCAAATCCTTTATGCTCTTAAGATACCGTGAATTTGTATCGAAAAGTCCAAGAATGGCTCGGCTCTCCTCAGGCGAATAAAAGGACGGTGTACTGTGGCTTCTCATTGCCGCATCAAGCTGTCTGTCCCAATTGTCAACAGCATATGTGTCAATGCCTGCGTCCACCCTTTCCTTTCTTCTCTGAGCATTAAGCGTCTTTTCCTTTTTGTAGACGTCAACGTCACCGCTTCTGATTTTCTTAAGTCTTTCGCTTTTGGGTACTGTTGCATTGCTCCAGTTGTTGCTCATAATTTTCCCTCCTTGTTATACATATTTTACTTTTATTGCCGCCCCGTAAAACTCAAAGCCTCCGCCGTCGGACGATACCTCAACACCAAGGCGGTAAAGTGCTTTTTCGGGCAAAGCTATCTTTATTTTTCTTCTGCCGTCAGACACGGGCTTTACGGAAAATGAATGGTACTTTTCGCCGTCGCCGTAAAGAGAAAATGTAATTTCGCTTTTGTCACGGCAGTAAATGTCACTTGTAATTTCCGTAACATATTTCAAGGCAAAGGGCGTGCCGAAATCCGTTTCCTTTACTGCAAAGGAGCTTTGAGCACAAAACTGCTTCTGACTGCCGTCACACAGCTTTTTCACCGTAATACCGTCCTTTGACAGGGCGAACAGCTTGCCCTGTGCCTCAAACAAATCGGCAAAGCTTTCCGCCTGCCATATGTGCCAGATAAGCCGTCCCTGTGACTTTTCAAAGCTTGACGAGCTGTAATAGGAGCATCTTCCGAAGTCCCACACAAAGATGTAATTGCCTGCCAGCAAATAGTACTTTTCGCCAAGCACCGCACTTTTTCCGTCTTTCAGCTCAGACGCAGGCAATGACAGCAAGCCTTGCTTTCCGTCACCGCTTAAATTGATGTTTCCCGATATGGGCTTTACGTTGTGAACACCCGATTCGTCCTCGTGGTAAACGGTGAAAACACCCTCACGGAAGTTTGCAAAGACAGCCCTGTTGTCGCAAAGACGGACACTTTGAGCAATGTCGCACCCCGCCGTATCGTTGATGTGCTTTATGCTGAAAAATCCGCCGTCATCCTTTAAGGTATAGCTCATACGGTAAACGGAACGCTCGGTAAATATCATAAGATACTCGTACACAGGCAAAAATGCCGTTACATTGTCACAGCCGTCGCCGATTGTCTCGGTTTCGTTTATGGGAAAATACAGCGGATCAAGCAGACTGCTTTTGCAGTACTCTCCCTTTCTTTTGCTGTTGCCCGAGGCGATAATTCTTGTGCCGCCTATGTCGTTTCCTCCGTAGCTTATGCACCTTGTACAGCCGTAAAACAGGTCGTTGTACTCTATTTCCTC
Organism: Eubacteriales bacterium; assembly: GCA_045539625.1. Lineage (GTDB taxonomy): Bacteria > Bacillota > Clostridia > Oscillospirales > CAG-382 > UMGS1387. The sequence goes on from JAZQFS010000027.1 coordinate 19,535, forward strand.
ATCGTTTGTGTCAAAGTAGTATTCCACGGCAAGGTCGCCTACGTTGGCAAAGTCAAGAATTTTCAGCTTGCTTTCGGTAACGGTATATTTGGACTTTGACAGCACCTCGCCGTCACGTTTTACAACAATTGGTCTTGTGATGTCGCAATTAACGGGAAAGGCGTAGGTGTGCTCGTTTCTGGAGGCGAAGGTAACGGTAATTCTGGGCGAGACAAGATTGAGTACAGCACCGTCCTCAGCCTTTCTTTTTGTCACAAGCCCCGTGGACGAAACCTGATACATATGGGGCGCAAAAGGCTCTTCTTCCGTACATACAAAGTCCTTGTCAACGGAAAAAATCCTGTAGTTGCAAAAGATGTACAGCTTTGACAGAAAACGGCACATCATGCTGTCGGTATCATCAATTTCCGAAAAGATTTGAGTAACGCTTTCGTTTTCGGCATCAAAGCGGTAAAGTGACGTTCCCATATGGAAAATTATGCTTCCCATATATTCTCTGTCGCTCTTTCCGTGATAAGCTCCCGCATTTTCGGGGAAAGATGAGCAAGGCTCAAACTCAGGTCTGCTCTTTACACACCCCGACTGCGAAATTACGTTCACCGCCTTGCTGCAACGCTTTTCGCCGTTGTCGTCCCCCGTGTCAAAGCACACGCCCATGTCGGGTGCAGGCAGGATAAATCTTTTGACGTCGCCGCCGTTATACGGCAGAATGTTTGTTGGAATGTAGCCCATTAAAGCTCACCTCTTTTTTTGACGGCAGCGTAAAAGCCGTTGCGTGACCTTGTGCACTTTTGTATTTCAAAAAGTCCCTCGCAAAGGTCCTTGTATTTGTACAAAAGCCTTGTATAAAGGGACGGCTCGTTTTCGGTACAAAGCTTGCTTGCGGCAAGGCATACAAGAGCTTCAAAGGCACAGGGCGGCATTTCAAGTTCAAGATTGTCGCTTGTATCATCGTCAATAAAGGTCACGTTTTCCATAATGGCAGAGTTTTTTGACAGCTCCACAAGAGAGGAATAAACGGCACTTGCAATTGCCTTGCTTATAAACTGCTGTCTTGTACCCGTTGCCGTAACCTCATCTGTTTCCTTAACGTCAAGAGCAAGATATATTCGCTTTTTAAGGTAACCAAGGTTAAATACGTTTTTTTCCATAATATTCTCCTTCTTTAAGTATTTAAAAAGCCGTCCGCCTCAGGCGGACGGCACACACCGTTAAAGTGTGGTGTAATAAAGACAGAAGCAGCTTGTGCTTTCCTTTGCAAAGATGCCGAAAGAGCCGCATATTTCAAGGCTTTCTCCTGCATTTACGGGAAAAGCATCTTCTGTATTGCCGCTTGTTTTTGCAAGGACAAAAACCGTCTTGTCCCCAGCCTTTAAAATACAGCCTCTTCCCTTTGTGTCAACAAAGGAAATTTCGCCTGCAGACAGGGAGATTTTCTCGGTTTTGTCGGGGATTCTGTTACATAAAACCATTTATGTCACTCCTTAAGCGGGATTTGAGAAAATGATAGGTCTTGCATCACCGAAGCCAAAGGCAAAGTCCACATAGCCGATGTAGTCGGTAATAAGAGGATTGTCACTGGGAGATACAAGCACGGTAGGCTTTGTAATGTAAACAAGCTTAAGCACCTCAGAGAGCATAAGTGAGTCTGCCACCGCCCACTGCTTGCCTGTAAAGCCTGCGTTTCCGCCGCCCACAACAAGGTACTTCATGCCGTAAACAGGGTTTGCACCGTTGTAGCCTTCACCGCCGTCGGGATTCTTTTCGGGGATAAGTCTGGAGTTGGGACCGCAGATTTCCTTAGCCTTTGCTTCAAGCTCGGGGCTTACAAGCAGAAGGTCAAGGTTGCAGGCAAAGGGAAGACCGTCGGGTGTGACAAATCTTGAAGCCATGGTCTGTGCCTTGGTAATGGCGGCAACGGAAAGATTGTCGCTCATAAGGTTGGAGAAGGTGCCGCAGCCTTCCTCACAGCTTATGGGGTGCTCCTTGCTTGCCCAGGGCTTGCCGTCAGAGCCTGTATTTGTAAAGGCAGAGCCGAAGAGTCTGTAAAACTCGTTGAGCACTGTCATATAGGCAGAGTCGGCAAGACGTGCGCCGATTTTCTTGGACTCGCCGCTGTAGTCAAGCTTTGCCTTCTTGTAGGAGCTTGTCACCTTAAGTGCGTGCTCCTTGGGAGTGATGTTTGTGATAAAGGTACGCTTTGAGTCGGCGCTTGCAACGGTTGTGCCGTCGTAAACGGGCATTTCGCCGTAACCGCCCACGCCCTCAATTCTGAAGTCAACCTCGTCCTGAGTCACAACATCGCAGACCTGAGAAATTACGTCAAGTCTCTTTGCATATCTTACGTCAAAACGCTTTTTGATAAGGGGATAAAGGTCATTGTGCCATGTATAAATATCGTTCATTTCAGTTCTTCCTTTCTGTATCAGTCAAAAAATTTGCCGTCAAGACGTGCTTCAATTGTAAGTGTCTTTTCGTCAAAGCCTGCTGCCGTCATAACAGCCGTTCCCTTGGCGGCGGAAAAGCCCGTACCCTTTTCGTCAACGCTTCCCTTAAAGCCTGCCATGGGACAGAAGGCGTACTTGTCGCCCTTGCAGATTTTTCCGCCCGCTTCAACGGTAAAGTCGCATCTGTCACCGCTTACCGAAACAGACACAATCTTTCTCTTTGTGCCGACACCGTCAGTGTTTGTGCTTCCTTCGCCCTTTTCTGTCATAATAAGACAGCCTGCTGTCTGTGCATCGGCATTTGTGCTTTCTGAAATAAGGGAGGAGGTGTCGCCGTCCTCTGAGGCTGTGAATACGGGACAGGCAACCTTGTAAAAGGCGTCCTTTGTGATGTCAACCCTCACTCTGTCGCCGTCGGCTCTCACATTAAGTGCGTCCTTTACGCCTGTGTGATCCTCTGCCGCAACGCCTAAAAGTGAGCCGTTACCGTCCTTGTTTACATAGCCCTCATTATCAAGGTAAACAATCTGTCCTGCCTTGATAACGGCGTTTTTGTGAGTATAAAACTCCTTGATTACAGGAACGCCTGCGCCTGTAAGATTAAATGAATAAGTCATAATTTTCTCCTTTACTGTAATTTAGTTTGTGATGCGGGGAACACTTTTGGGAATGGAGGACAGCAGCTGTGCATACTCTCTGTACGACAGCCCCGCACTTTTTGCTATCTCCATCTGCTGTTTTGTAAGACCGTCCGATACGGGGGACGTTCCCGAATAAGAGGAAAACGCCGTTGATGCAAGGCTTGAGGCGGTTGCATCTCTTGTGTTTTCTTCGTATTCCCGGGGTGAAGAAAAGCTGCCCGACGGGGAAAATTCTTGAATAAATGCACAGTAATCATCGAAAATTTCTTCAAGAGAAGAGCTCTTGCCTTTTGCAAATCTTTCAAATTTTCCGCCGTCAAAGAGAAGATTCATGTCAGCCGACGGGTACTTCGCCTTAAGCGAAGCAATGTCCGAAAAGGTAAGAGACACCTGCTGCGTAGATTGTGCTTCTTCCTTTTCTCCATCGTTTTCCGTCACTTTTTCTTTCTCCTCTTCACTGCCGTTTTCACCTGCGGCACAAGACTTTTCGGCTGTCTCGTTTTGTGTTTCGGGCTCAAAGCCGTCATCTGAAGAAGCCGCTGTCCCGACGGCGTTCTCTTCATCGCCGTCCTGCTGTGCCGTCTCGCTTACACCCTCTGCTTTTACCGTAAGCCCCTTTACAAGATTTTCCGCCATTTCGCTGTAGGACTCTCCCGAGAGCACACCCTCGTCTGCCATTTTGCGAAGCAGCTGCTTTATGGGTAAAAGTGATTTGTTGACCTTACGCTCACGCTTGATACGCTCGTTTATAAGCTTTTCAACCTCGCTTTGCGTAAAGGTTTTTCCGCCGTTTTCTCTGTCGGCGTTTTGTATGTTATCCGACTCTCTTGCTTCGTCGGTGTAAGGCTGTGTAATGTTCTGTGTCATAAAATCATATCCTTTCCGTAATATCAGAAATCTGTGTATTGTCCAAAATATCCGTAATATGTGTAATGTCCGATACGCCGTCCTCCTGAACCGCACCGTCCTGCTTTGTGCCGTACATTCTGTCAAGATATGAGCACATCTGCTCACCCTCCGGAATGTCAATTGCTCTTAAGTATGCCTTTACAAATTCGTAGTTGCTCTCGTCAATCTTTGCGTGCATGAGGCTTGAAAGAGCAGACACCGTAAACGCCTTTGAATTGCTTACGGCATTTCCCACGTGAATACTTACGTCAAGTGAAGGAATGTATCTTGTCTGCCTTGTCTTTCTCACAAAGCCGCCGAAGGAATATACAAAGCCTTCGTCCTCGCCAAAGCCGCACTTGATGATTCTGCCGTCGTTGTAATTTTCAAGTGCCGTCATATCAATAAGAACAAACAACCTCTTAAAGCCTGCATTTCTGTCTGCGTTTTTAAGACTCTTTCTGCTTTCGCTTCTCTCGTTGAGAAGAGCAATGCCCGTGGCAGTTGTAACGTTTGACGGCTCCTTGCCCTGACTTACCTCAAAGTTGCCCGTGGTGCTCTCGATAAAGCTCTGCCACATCCCGGCATTTGAGTAAAGACCGCCCTGAGCCGCTGCCATATTGCCAAGCCTTGACACCTTGCCCGTCATACCCGGACGAAGCTTCCATACAGTACCGGGAGAATTGTCAAGCTCCTCGCCCTCGCATAAGGCGTTTTCCTCGGCCAAGATTATGTCGTTGGAGGAAAAGGCACTGTTAAGCTGTGCAAAGGCAAGCTCACGGTCCTTTGCATCAATAAGGGGAATAATCTGCTCAAGCTCGCTTTTGCCCCATATGCTGTTTTCGTCGGGAAGCTTTGAGTAGATAACAAAAGGAAAGCTGTTGTAAGATGTGTTCGTCCAGTATTTTGGAATGTAGCGTACCTCCTTGCCGTTGATAAGAAGGGATAAGGCAATGTCCCCTGCCTTCCACTTGTAGAAGCGGCCTGTTGTGATGCCGTCCTCTTTTCGCAAAATACGGCACTCGCCGTCAGAGGGCTGTCTGAACCACCACTCGGTAACGGTAACGCAGTCACCGTCGGCATCAAAGGAGTCAGAATTTATGCTGCCGTCAAAAAAGCCGCTGTCTTCGTAAAGATAATCTTCAAAGCTTGCGCCCTTTGACTCAATGTCCGCTTCAAATACTCTTTTCGCCCTTTCTCGGTGCATGGGATAGACATAGGCTATGTATTCGCAGCTGTCAACATCTCTTGCCGACGGATCTGTGTAAATGCGTCTTATGTCGGCACGCTCTACCGCAACGTCACCCTCGTCGGTGCCGAATCTTGCCTTTGAGTCCCAGCACACCTTGTATGCCGCACTGCCGTAAATGTTAAGGCTTCTCTCGTTTCGGCTGTTCTTGTATTCAAGGTCGTTGTTGTCAACAATGAATTTTACGATTTTTTCACGCTGCTTTGCCTTGTCAACGTCAGATTTGTCACGTGGGTTAAACTCAAAGGACGGAAGGGCAGGCTGAATTTGTGTTTCAACGTGAATGTAGCCGTCGGTGCTCTGTGAGGCAAGCCAGGGAAGAGATGCTCTTCTTGCAAATTCAAGCCCCGTCTGTCTTATATCGTGCTCGCCGTCATAGTAACGTCTCATTTTGTCCCAGTAGCTCTGCTTGTTCTGCTTGCTTTTCTTGGCACAGTCAAAGAGAAATGCCGCCGTTTCCTCACGTTCAAGACCTGTTGAGTAGCAGTAAAGTCCCGAACGTCTTAAAGTTTTTGAGTAAGATTTACTTTGCTTCATTTTCCTGTTTCCTTTCTTTTTTCAGCATTTATAAAGGCTGATATTTACTGTAATTTTGTATTTTCTTCTTTATTTTTTCACCCAGCTTTATGCTCTTTTCTTCTTTGGAAGCCGCCTTGCCGTAGCGTGATACCGCAAAGTACCGCAGGGCATCGGGGGCATGGGTGATGGCGTGAGGCTGTGTTGCAACGTCCCCCGTTCTTGTTTTGTGGTGCATAAGAAGAGGCAGACACCTTATAAGGTTTGTGCAGCATCTCATTATTTTCAGCCTTGATTGCCTTACGCCGTCCTCGTCCTCATAGGGCATCATAAGCTCCTTTAAGCACATCCAGCCGTCAATTCGCTCGCTGACAAGCTTTGTAAGATATACTCCGTTTTCGCCGAAAAGCTCGGCAATGCTCTTGCCTGAGTCCTTCTGACGTGACCAAAGGTCGGAGGGTGCTGTGTAAAAGCGGACATTCTGCCGTTTTTCCTTGATAAGCCTTGCCGCCTCGCTGACAATAAGACCTTCCTTGTGGATTTCATCGTAAACGTAGGCATTGCCCTTTTCGTCCACCGCCACAAACAACGCCGCAAGCATATCAAGACCGTAGTCGATAGCACAGTATTTCGCCCAACTCTGTGGTATTTCAAAGCAGTCCACCGTATGAAGGTTTTCGTCAAACTCCCTGAAAAACTGCCCCTCAAACTGTCCCCAGTCGCCGTCAAGCCACGCACCTCGAAGTGATGAGGGAAGGCTTTTGAGCTGGTCAAGATAGTCGGGATTTTCCTTAAGCAGAATTTCGTTGTCATAAACACGTGCCTGTATAAAGGAATAGTCCTCGCCGTTTTCACCCTCTCGGTAAATTCTGTCGATAAACAGCCGCTTTACCCAGCCGTGTCCCACGCCTCCGGGGTTGCAGGTTATGTACATTCTTTTTGGAAAAGAATTTGTGCCTCTCAAGCACCCCTTAAGGGTGTGAAACTGATACTCCGTCATCTGCGTTGCCTCGTCAAGGGCGATAATGTCATACTCCTGTCCCTGATACTGCAAAACATCGCTTTCGCTGTCAAGATAGCCAAGGCGTATTCTGCTGCCGCAGGGAAATTCAAAGGTTTTGCGGGAGTCGGTGTAGGAACACAAGTCACAAAGCTCAGCCAGCATAGGTCTTATATGGTTGTCACGAAGCTCGGGATAGGTACGGCGTAAAAGCAGTATTGAAATGCCGTGATATTCAAGGGCAAGCAGTATAAGCTTTCGCCTTAATGCCCAGCTTTTGCCGCCGCCTCTTGCGCCGCCGTAGGCGGTGTATTTGGTTTTGGAAAGAAAGAATTCACGCTGCTTTTTCTGAGGAACACCTTTCAGCACCAAGGTCTTTCCATTTCTTTTCTTGTCAGTTTGCAAGTTCCTTCGCCTCGTCGCTGAGTATCACCGTAACCACGCCCGATGCACCGTCATCCGATGTGTCACCGTCGGTGCTTTTTTCGCCCCAGCCGAAATAGTATTTTAAACTTGCCTGCGAGGCGTTGACCGACAGCTCTCCCGACAGGGATTTTTCCTCGATAAACGCCCTTATCCTTCCGCTTGCCGCCTGAAGAACAGGACGGTATTTCCTGTTTTCCATAAGGGCGTCAAACTGAGCCTTGGTAAGTCCGATGTGATAAAGCAGTCCCGACATGGTGTACGGCTTTAACACCTTTTTGCCGTCGGTGGCATTTACAGTGTCACACTCGTTGAAATAGTCCTCGATTTTCTCTCTGAGCTCGTCTGTTTTTATGCTGTTCATTTGCCTCTTCCTTTCTACAGCTCAATTGATGTTGAAAACTCTTGTATGTTGTCCTCGAAATAATCGGCTCTGCAATCCTCGTGTATTACGTCGCCCGTTTCGTTTATCTCCAGCACCTCATCTCCCTTTTCAAAGCGGTAGCCGCATTGGGCGCACACCGTCATTTTCAGACGATTCAAATTGAAGGTATCCCGTCTTGCTGTTTTTTTCAAATTGTCTCCTCCTTGGTCTTAAACATTAGTTCTAAACGTATGTTCTGTTTTAGGCGTATAAAAAATATCGGAATAACTCCGACTGCGGAAAGAGCAGCTCAGGTAATAATAACCCGTGCGTTCTCTTTACTGTACCCACATTATATCACAAAATGTTCGAAAAGTCAAGGTAAAATTCAGAACGCTCGTTCTTTTCGTCGTTTTGCACAATTTATCCCCTGCAAATTTGGCTGTTGTGTGCATAAAATAAATAGTCAAAAAACTTGCAATTTGAGGCAAAATCGTTTACAATAAGCGCAGAGATACTAAAGTATCTCGCAATACCAAGTAGAGGCAAAGTTGTTTGCCCGAAAGGAGAGGTTTATAATGGTACTTGACAGACGAACTACCAAAAACGCAGTGTACCTTATTGATGACAAATACTGCTGTTCGCCAAAAAATAACGTGCCTTCAGGGTGGGATTACGACCACCGAGGCTCAGCCAACGCAAAAATACACGAAAGAAACGCCGCTCACAGCTTTACCGCAAGCAGCGAAGGAAAATACCCCATGACTCTTGCCCGCCCCTTTATGGTGCTTGACAAGGGCAAGGCTTCCTTTGTTCACACGGTACAGCTGAAAAGCGGCGACGGTTATTTTATAGAGCTTTATTCAACAGACAACAGCGTGTCGGTAAACATTACGCAAAAAGACGGAATGTTCACCTTCAACGGCGAGGTTGTTCCCTGCCCTGCTTTAAATAAGACATACACCGTTGCCCTTGAGCTTGACCTTGACACAAAGAGCACCCTTCTTGTAATCAACGGCACACTTATGGGCACATACAGTCTTATGGGTGCTGACCTGTACAAGGTAAAGACAGGCTACAAGGCAGGCTCTGTAGGCTCGTGCAATATGGTTTACACAGGTCTTTGGATAAATTACCTTGTGTGTGACAGAAACGTAATCCGTGCCGACCGTGATATGCCCTACGGCTGGATTGACGGCTGCATGGAGGGAAGCAGCGCTTCGTCTACATATTATTATGAGGGCGACGGTCTTTACTTCTATCAGCTCTGCTCTTCGGGCGGAAAAACGGCAAAGGTGTCAAGAAGCTTTGACGCAACATGCGGCGTTGTGTGCTTTGACGTAAAGTACCTGACAAAGAATCCCTGCGGCGAAAACGTAAAGCTGTCGCTGACAAAGGACGGAGTGGAATGTGTGTCGGTGCTTGACAACGGCTCAAAGTCCTTGTGCCTGACAAAGGATACCCTTCGTAACCATCACCCTTATGTATGGCAGAGAGTGCGTATCGATGCCGACACAAGCACAGGAAAAGCACTTGTTTGGCACAACGGTAAAAAGTGCGGATATATTGATTTTGATACCAAGACCGACAGCTTTGACGGTATTTCCATTTGCTATTCTCCCGACAAGGGCGGTGTTATGAAGTTTACCGACGTATTTGTATATGAAATTCAGCCTGAGCCGGAGGATTACCCCAAACCTCCCGTTCTTCCCACAAGAAAGAAGAATGTGTATACAGGTATGAATATCTGCTCACTGTGGCGTGAGGGAAGCCACTACGGCTGGGAAAACATAGTAAACTTCCCCGAAAATATGCCTATTCTCGGTCCTTACGATGAAGGACTGCCCGAGGTTGCCGACTGGGAAATCAAGTATATGCTTGAACACGGACTTGACTGCCAGTTCTACTGCTGGTACGGAAATCAGTCGGGTGCTCCCTTTGTAAAGACAAACCTTTCCGACGCCATGGAAAACGGTCACTTCTATGCAAAGTACGGCGATATGATGAGCTTTGCACTTATCTGGGAAGCCTCCAACAGCAAATCCCTCACAAGCCTTGATGATTTTAAAAAGTATTATGTTCCCTATTGGATTGACCACTTCTTCTCAGACCACAGATATTTCCGCATTGACGGAGTTGCAATGCTTGCAATCTTCGGTCTCGGACGTCTTGTAAAGGATTTGGGCGGTGCAGATAAGGTAAAGGAATGTATCGAATACCTCAGAGGCGAGCTTATAAAAATAGGCTATAAGGGACTTGCCGTTATTTCCAACACAGCTCCCTGCAATGACTCTGTAAATTCGGGAATGAGCGCCTCCTATGCCTACCATTGGGGTTATCTTGGCTTTATGCCCGAGCACCAGAAGTCAAGTATGAATAATCAGATACTCACAAACAGACTTCACGTTGTTCCCACCGTTTCCATGGGCTACAATGACGTTGCCTGGCGTGTTGCCGACAGAGTGCCCTTCATTTCCCTTGAAGACTTCGGCTCTCTTATCAAGTGGTCTATGGACGAGCTGCTGCCAACCTATAAGGATATGCCCGAGGAATGGCAGAGAAAGCTTCTTATGTTCTCCACCTGGAACGAATACGGCGAGGGTACATTTATAAGCCCTGCAGGACTTTGCGGCTTTGGCTATCTTAACGAAATGAGAAAGGCAGTTACCGAGGAAGGCGACTGCTATGAGTCGGAAAGACCTACAAAGCAAGCCTACGACAGACTGGGTTATCTCTTCCCACGAGGCAAAAAGCTTGTGTGCACACCTCAGACTGTTCCTCTCGAGCAGCCTTCAAGGGTGGTTGCAAAAATCGACTTTACAAGCGAAGACGCCATAAAACCCATCTTAAAGAGTATGACTCCCATTAATGCCGCGGCGGAATTCCGTAACGGTAAGCTTTGCGGACATTCCACGGCATACGATCCGCAGCTTGTCTTTAAGGTTGACTTTGCTGCCGAGGACGTTGATGCAATATGTGTAAAAATGCGTTCGGCTGAAGAAACCTTCGACCAAAGCAAGCTGATAGATAAGCCTACAACGTGGCGTATATTCTACGGTACAGAGCAAGAGCCTGAGCTTTTATGGAACAAGGGAGCTTCGCCCTCTCTGGCACCCGAAACGGTATTCCTTTCAAAGCAAAGCGCCTGGAAGGGACAGGTAAAAACTCTGCGTATTGATCCCACAAACAGCGAGGGCATTTTTGAAATTGAAAGCATGACCTTCTTAAAGAGCGATACACAAAAGGTGTTTACCTATATCGACGGCAATGCATACAGCAGCCACTATCCTTCAAAGCAAGAGGACGGCGAGGTATACGTAAGCTTTGAGCCTCACAGAGATTTTCACAGATTTATGAACTTCTACTACGAGTGGGACGATGATACACAGACTCTTATGACAGAGTATGACTCAAAGCAGTATTTCTGGACTGTTGACAGCAAAACCGTAAAATGCTCGGACGGCACAGCTCTTACCCTTGCAAAGCCCCTTGAAATGTATGACGGTCTGCCATATATGCCAATGTCGGCACTGCAAAAAATAACCGGCTGTAAGTACAGCTTTGACGGAAAAACTCTTAATATTGAAAATAAATAGCACCTGACAGGAGGAATAAAAAATGAAAATCGATACGCGAACAACAAAAGATGCAGTATATCTCATAGACGAAGAATATATGGTTAATGCCAAAAACCCCGTTCCCTCAGGCTGGGACGCCGACAGACGAGGTGCAAAAACCCCCCTTGAAAGAACCTACGGCTCCTACCGCAGAATGGAAACAAGAGACGACGGAAAATATCCTCTGTTAATGTCAAGAAAGTTTATGCCGCTGCGTGGCGGAAAAGCTTCCTTCAGACAAATTTTCAAGCTTAACGGCGGAAGCGGATTCTTTATAGAATTTTACAATCTTGACGACAAACCTGTTTTTACAATTGTTCAGAAGGAAGACGGCTTTTATGTAAAGGACAAAAAAATACATAGTGCCGAAGCAGGCAAGGTTTATACGGCGTCTGTTGAATTTGACATTGATAACAAGTCGGCAATGGTTGCAATCAACGGCGAAGACTGCACTACAGCCGCGCTTGATACAGACAGCCTTGCTCGGCTGTGTCTCGGCTATAAGGCAGGCTCTGTAGGCTATACCGAGCTTATCAATACATTCCTTTTTATAAACTTCCTTGTGTGCGACGAGTGCTTTGTTCGCCGTGAAGGAGCTCTTCCCTATTACTGGAAGAACGACTGCGACGGCGAAAGCTCAGCTAAAATCAGCTACTACCACGAAGGTCAGAACTTCTATAATTATGTTCTGACAGCAAAGAAGGGCTCGACGGCTTGCGTTTCCCACTCTTTTGCCAAAACAGGCGGAGTTGTGTGCTTTGAGCTAAAATATCTCACCGTAAACGAGGACGGCGAGGGTGTGCGTGTAAGCCTTACAAACGAATGCAAAGAATGTGTAACGGTGCTTGATAACGGTACCTCATCACAAACCGTTGACGGCAAGGTTCTCCGTCAGCATCACCCCTACGTATGGCAGACGCTTCGCATTGAAGCAGATACAAAAACAGGCAAGGCACTTGTAAAGCACAACGGTAAAAAGTGCGGTGAAATTGACTTCTCTGAAAAATGCGACACATTTGACGGCATTTCCATAAGCTATTCGCCCTCCTTTGACGGCGTTATGAAGTTTACAGATGTATTTGTCTTTGAAATTCAGCCCGAGCCTTGTGATTATCCCAAAGCACCCGTACTTCCCACAAAGCGTGACGATGTTTATACGGGTATGAATATCTGCTCACTGTGGAGAACAGGCTCTCACTTCGGCTGGGACAATATAAGCTGCTTTGACGACAACATCACATATATGGGCTTTTACGATGAAGGTCTGCCTGAGGTTGCAGACTGGGAAATCAAGTGGATGAAGGAGCACGGTCTTGACTGCGAGTTCTACTGCTGGTACGCAAATCAGAGGACAGCGCCCATGTACGATACTCACATCTGCGATGCCCTTCATGACGGTCACTTCAACGCAAAGTACGGCGATATGATGGACTTTGCAATTATCTGGGAAGCAATGAACTGCGTACACCCCGAAAGCGTTGAGCAGTTTAAGAAATTCTATATTCCCTACTGGAGCGACTATTATTTCTCAGACCCAAGATATTTTCAGATTGACGGCGTAGCCATTATGGCGGTATTCGGAGTGCACAGACTGTTACAGGACTTCGGAAGTGCGGAAAATGTGCGTGCTTGCTTTGAGGCTCTGCGTGAAGAAGTAAAGCGTCTGGGCTACCGTGACCTTGCAGTTATTGCAAACTTACTTCCCAATGAGGAATCGCAGAAGGCAGGCATTGACGGTGCATACACCTATAACTGGGGACACTACAGCTATGATGCCGAATATACAAAGAACCGTATAAAGGCACAGCTTGCAAACAAGCAGTACGGTCACGTTGTACCCACAGTTGCAGTAGGCTATAACGACTGTGCTTGGCGTGAGGTTGACCGCTATCCCATGATGACACTTTCCGATATGGAAGAGCTTTTACACTGGATGCGTGACGATATTCTTGCCTCCTACAAGGACGAGGACGAGGCTTGGAAGAAAAAGCTTCTTATGTTCGCCACATGGAATGAGTACGGCGAGGGAACATATATGTGTCCTGCAAATCTCAACGGCTTCGGCTACCTTAACGAAATGAGAAAAATCGCCACCGTTGAAGGTGACTGCTATGAGTCGGACAGACCGTCCGAGGCTTCTCTTGACAGACTTGGATACCTTCACCCCAAGGGAAGAAAGGCGCTTCACTGTCCGCAGCTTGAGCGCAACAAGCTTCCCACAGGCAATCTTTATGAAATCCGCTTTACATCGGAAGATGACATTAAGGCTTGGAACACCGACAACCTTTCCATACGCTATGAAAACGGCTTAATGAAGGGTGATGCCACAGGCAACGACCCCAAGCTTGAAATAGTATTTGACACCCCCATTGACACAAGTAAATTTGCAGCCATCGAGATTATGATGCGTTCAAAGGCAGACAGCACAGACGCTTCCATGGCAAAGCCCGAAACCTCGCCCTGGATGATTTACTTCGCAACAGAGGAAAATCCCGATTATGACCAGTACAGAACGCTTGACCGCACCGATGCCACAGCCGAAAACGGAGCTGCCATAACACGTGGAAAGGGAAAACCCGGCTGGAACGGCAAGCTTACAAAGCTGAGAATCGATCCCACATCAAACCTTGGTGCATTTGAATTTGAATACATTAAATTCCTGTATTTTGAAGAGCCCGAAATTGCAACCTGCATTGACGGCAAGGAATATTATCCCCATCACCCCTCAAAGCTTGAGGACGGCGAATATTACGTTATCTTTGAGCCCACACGTGATTTCCACCTGCTTGCAAATCTTTACTACGAATGGGACAATGACGAAAGAACCTTGAAAATCGAATGTGACGGCAAGGTTTCCTACTGGACGGAAAACAAGGATACCGTTGTCATTGACGGCAAGGAAATAAAGCTGAATAAGCCTCTTGAATTCTTTGACAATCTTCCTTATCTTCCCATGACACAGTTCAAGCTTGCTACAGGCTACAGCTTTGAGGTCAAGGAAAACAGAGTGAATATTATTACAAAGTAAGGTGTTTTTCTTTTAAGATACTTAAGGTAACTTAGTGGAATTTCGCTCGTTGCGACGAGTGAAATTCCCTGCGATACCAAAAAGTAACTAAAAAAGAAGCAAAAAATGTAAAATACAAGCAAGTTGTTTCCATAATAATAAAAATTGTATCAAAATCTCTATTTACAAAGAAAATGATATACTGTACAATACTGTCAAAAATAACATTTAAAACAAAGGAGATAAGAAAATGATAATTGATACAAGAGAAACAAAAAGTGCAGTTTATCTCATAGATGAACGATTCCCACGTACACCTAAGCATCCCGTACCCTCAGGCTGGGATAAGGATTCAAGAGGAGCAAAGGAACCCTTTGCAAAGCCGTGGGGACGAGGAGCACAGCTTGAAACAAGTGATGACGGCAAGTACCCTCTCATAATGTCAAGAAGATTTATGCCCGTAAGAAAAGGCAAGGCTTACTTCCACCACATTGTGGAAATGATATCGGGCGACGGCTTCTTCCTTGAGTTTTTTAACATCGAGGAAAAGAGCGTTCTGTGCCTTACTCAGAAGGACGGTGTGCTTTGCTGCGGCAATACAAAGCTGGGTGCATTTAATGAACAGAGAAAATACGCTATAGGCATAGAATTTGACCTTGACGAAAATAGCGCACTCATCACCCTTGACGGCAAGGCTTGTGCAACACTTCCCCTCAAAGCGGATAACCTTGCAAGACTTAAAACAGGCTATAAGGCTGGAAGCACAGGAAGCTGTGTTGTTGTACGCACCATTCTTACAATAAACTATGCCGTTTGCGATAAGGACTACGTACATACCGACACAGACCTTCCCCATAACTGGAAAAATCTTTGCGAGGACGGCTGCAGTGCAGGTATAAGATACTATACCGAAGGCATGAATTTTTACACCTACAGACTTGATGCAAAGTGCGGAAAAACTGCCAAGGCTGTCCGTCCCTTTAAGGCACAGAGCGGAAAAATCCGCTTTGAGCTCAAGTATCTTACGGTAAAGGATAGCGGAGAAAGCGTAAAAATCGCCGTCACCTCGGGAGAAAAGGAAGTGCTCTGCCTTTACGATAACGGCACAAAGCTGTATTCGAAGAACGTGTGCAGCTTAAGACAGCACCACCCCTATGTATGGCAGACTCTTCGTGTTGAAGCGGACACCGACGAGTCAAAAGCAGTTGTGTGGCTCAACGGTAAAAAGTGCGGCGAGGTTGACTTTGACTTAAAGGCTGATATTCTCGACGGTCTTTCAATTGCATATACACCCGACTATGACGGCTATATGAGATTTGCCGATGTTTTGGTATACGAAATTCAGCCCGAGCCCGAGGATTATCCAAAGCCTCCCGTAATGCCCCAAAGAAAGCCCGATTACTATACAGGTATGAATATCTGCTCACTGTGGCGTACAGGCTCACACTGGGGCTGGGACCCTATCAGTAACTTCCACGATAACCAGACGTATCTGGGCACTTATGACGAGGGTATAACAGAGGTTGCCGACTGGGAAATCAAGTGGATGGCGGAGCACGGTCTTGACTGTGAATTTTACTGCTGGTACGCAAATCAGAAGACAGCACCTATGTTTGACACCCACCTTTGCGATGCCCTTCATGACGGACATTTTTATGCAAAGTACGGTAATAAGGTTAAGTTTGCTCTTATCTGGGAGGCAATGAACTGCGTACATCCCGAAACCGTTGAGCAGTTCAAGAAATACTACATTCCCCTTTGGATTGACTACTACTTCTCGGATGAAAGATATTTCGCCATTGACGGCGTTGCAATTCTTGCAGTATTCGGCGTGCAAAATCTTATCAAAGACTTCGGAAGCGAAGAAAATGTTCATGAATGCTTTGAAGCACTCCGTGAAGCTGTTAAAAAGATAGGCTACCGTGACCTTTGCGTAATGGCAAATGTTGCTCCCTCACAAAGCTCATATAAGGCAGGCATCAACGCCTCCTATACATACACTTGGGGACCTTTCGGCTACAGTGCCGACCATAACATTAACAGCAACAAGGGCAGAATGATAAGAAAAGAAAGTGAGCAGGTACACGTTGTTCCCACCCTTTCAGTTGGTTATAACGACGTTGCCTGGCGTGTCCAGCGTCACCCCATGATGACATGTGAGGATATGGGAAAAACCCTCAGTTGGATAACAGACGAGGCTCTTGCAGGATATAAGGATAAGGACGAAGAATGGAAGAGAAAGTTCTTTATGCTTGCCACCTGGAACGAGTACGGCGAGGGAACATATATCTGTCCTGCAAATCTCAACGGCTTCGGCTATCTCAATGAGCTTAGAAAAGCAGTTACCGTAAACGGCGACAGCTATGAATCGGAAAGACCTTCGCAAAATGTGCTTGACAGACTTGGATATTTGCACCCCAAGGGAAGAACACTTCTTTATACACCTCAGCTTGTAAAGCCCGATGCGCCCGAAAAGGTTGTAGGCGAAATGAAAATCCAAAGTCAGGCTGACGTTGACAAGTGGAGTACGGACAATCTGAAGGTACGCTTTGAGGACGGCATGATGAAGGGCGAAGCTACCGCATTCGATCCCAAGATACAAATTGATGTTGACATTGATGCCAATGAGGTTGCAGGTCTTGAAGTGAAGCTCCGTTCTGTTGAAGGCGGAAATGACGCTTCAAAGGCAAATCCCTTGCACTCTCCCTTTATTGTATTCTTTGCGACAGAGGACTCACCGCAGTTTTCCGAATCAAAGAAGCTGGCAAAAATGGCGGACGGCAGAAACGGTGCTGCCATAATGCTTGGAAGCACTGTTCCCGAATGGAAAGGTAAAATCACAAAAATCAGAATTGATCCCACCGATAACGTAGGTGCTTTTGAATTTGAATATGTTAAGCTTCTTGCCTGGGACAAGACACCCATTGTCACCTATATTGACGGCAAGGAATATAACAGCCACTATCCGTCAAAGGTTGAGGACGGCAAGGCATACGTGCTCTTTGAGGCACAGCGTGACTTCCATCTTCTGACAAACCTGTACTTTGAGTGGGACAACGATGAAAGAACACTTATGACAGAATGTGACGGCAAGGTTTCCTACTGGACGGAAAACAGCGACATTGTAAAATTTGACGGCAAGGAAATAAAGCTGAATAAGCCCCTTGAGTTTTTCGATAATCTGCCCTATATGCCTCTTGACGAGTTCTGTCTTGTTACAGGATACAAATATACCGTAAACGGTAACCGAATTGATATTATAACAAGGTGATCCTTTTAAAAAACAAAAAAAGTAAAAAGGAGAAATAATCATGACTACCGACACAAGAGCTACCAAAAGTGCCGTTTATCTTATAGACGAATGGTTTCTGCATGAAACACGTCACCCCATACCTTCAGGCTGGGACTATGACGGACGAGGTGAAGCACTTCACAAGAATCCCGTTTACTGGCAAATGCGTTTCATTCTTGAAACGGACCCCGACAGGTGCGATCCCGTAACAATGAACAGAAGATTTATGCCCATAAGAAGCGGAAAGGCGTTCTTTAACCATATATTTGCAATAGAAAACGGCGACGGCTTCTTCTTTGAATTCTATGATACGGACGATAAGAGCGTATTTGATATCACACAGAAAAACGGCTTCTTTTACTGCGGCGAGGATAACCTCGGTGTTGCGGCAGAAAACGGCAGACACTCCTTCTCGATAAGCTTTGATATGGATAAAAAGCAGGCAGTACTCTACTGCGGCGGAAAAATGCTTAAAACCGTTGCCGTCTCTTGCCATAACGTCGCACGCCTGAAAACAGGCTATAAGGCAGGAAGCCACGGCAGAGCAATACTTCTCGGCACAACGCTGTCAATAAACTATATTGTAAATGACAGAAATGAGGTTTTCGAGGACGGCGAGCTCTTCTGTAATTGGCAAAGCAAATGCGAAAATGCAAAGACATATGTCAAGCTCTATGAAGGCGGAGATATTTATACAAACGTAATCGAAGCCGACAAGGGCGGCAAGGGCGTATGTACACAAAGCTTTGAAAAGATTAGCGGCGAGGTTTGCTTTGAGCTTAAATACCTCACCTATACCGATAAAGGCGAAAATATCAGACTTTGCCTGACTTGTGACGGCAAGGAAAAAGTAACCGTCCTTGATAACGGCACACAGGCATTGACATCTGACGGTAAAGCTATTCGTAATCATAACCCTCACGTATGGCAGACTCTCGTAGTTTATGCCGACACGGAAAAGGGCAAGGCACGTGTAATGCTTAACGGTAAAAAGTGCGGTGAAATTGACTTTAATGAGCCTTGCTGCTGCTTTGACGGAATAAGCATTGCCTACAATAACGAAAACGGCGGCATAATGAAGTTTACCGACGTGTTTGTAAGCACCGTTCAGCCCGAGCCCGAGGACTACCCCAAGCCTCCCGTTCTTCCGGAAAGAAAGGACGATTATGTCACAGGTATGAATATCTGCTCACTGTGGAGAACAGGCGAGCATATTGGCTGGGACGCAATCAGTGCCTTCCACGATAATATTACCTATATGGGCTTGTACGATGAAGGTATTCCCGAAGTCGCCGACTGGGAAATCAAGTGGATGAGCGAACACGGTCTTGACTGTGAATTTTACTGCTGGTATGCACGCTTTGCAAATGCACCTAACCTTAAGACAATGCTGTCGGCGGCAATCCATGACGGTCACTTTAAGGCAAAGTACGGCGATTATATGAAGCTTGCACTTATCTGGGAAGCAGGCGCAAGTGCCCATCCGTCCTCTGTTCAGCAGGTCAAGGATAACTTTATCCCCTACTTTGAAGACTACTTCTTCACAGACCCCAGATATTTGCAGATTGACGGCATAGCAATTATGTCGCTTTACAATACAGAACGCCTTGCACAGGATTTGGGCAGCTTTGAAGCGGTAAAAGAGGTGGTTGAGCTGCTTCGTGAATCGGCAAAGAGATGCGGCTACCGTGACCTTGCAATCATAACCTGCGGCGAGCCAAGTGAGCAGAGAAAATATACAGGCGTTGATGCCGTTTATGCCTACGGCTGGGGACACTTCGGCTATGATCCCGACTATCAGAGGGGCAGAATGGAAAGCCAGCTTAAAACAGGACTTCTCCACGTTGTTCCCACCGTATCAGTTGGCTACAATGACGTTGCATGGCGTGTTGACAGACACCCCATGATTACCTGCGAAAACATGGGCAAGGTTATTAAGTGGTTTACAGATGACCTTCTCCCCTCTTATAAGAACTGCGAGCATGAGTGGCAGAGAAAGCTCATGATGTTCTCCACCTGGAATGAATACGGCGAGGGAACATACATATGTCCTGCAAACCTCAACGGCTTCGGCTACCTTAACGAAATGAGAAAGGCAGTTACCGTAAAAGGCGACAGCTTCGAGTCGGACAGACCGAGTGAGAATGCTCTTGGCAGACTTGGATATATCCACCCCAAGGGAAGATATTTTCTCAGTGCCGTTCAGCTTGTTCCAAAGAAAATTCCCGAAAAGGTTGCACAGGAAATAAAGTTTGATAAGCCTGAAAGCAAAAATCTGTGGACAGATACATACGGCATTGAAATGAGCTTTGAAAACGGAAAGCTTTGCGGTGTAAGCGACGTTGATGACCCCAAAATGGCAATGGAGGTTGACCTTGATGCAGAAAAGATTGATGCAATAGCCCTTAAATTTGTATCGGCACCGGGCACTGTACCTCTTAACAGAGAGCACCCCGAAAGCTCTCCCATACAGACGTTTTTCAAAACCGAAACAGATGAGGATTTCCACCACACAAGAATGCTGGTACCCAATACAATGGCGTCCGATAACTCCCTTGTAATTCTCACAAAGAACAACCCTCTGTGGAAAGGCAGAATCACACGTTTCCGTATAGATCCCACAGATGCAGAAGGACGCTTTGAGCTTGAAAGCATAAAGTTTTTAACCTTCGACGACGGCAAAACACGTTATGACACCTACATAGACGGCTACAAGTACAACAGCCACTACCGTTCAAAGTGCGTTGACGGAAACTTCTACGTGCTGTTTGAGCCGCTGCGTGATTTTGCAAGACTTGCAAGAATTTACTACGAGTGGGATTTCCAAAGTAAGACCTTAATGATTGAGGCAAACGGCACTGTTTCATACTGGACAAAGGACAGCAGCATCATAAAAGTAAACGGCAAGGAAATAACTCTCAAAAAGCCGCTTGAATTTTACGACGAGCTTCCCTATCTGCCTCTTGACGAGTTCTGTCTTGCAACAGGCTGTAACTACAAGGTAAACGGCAGCAGAATTGACATTAAAACAAAATAACCACTGAATACCAAAGGGGTTGTATCATGACAAGTGATACGACCTCTGCTTTTTCTTTAAAGTTACTTTATGTAACGCAGGGGATTTCGGAGCCTGCGGGCTCCGACCTTCTTTTGACCCGCCTCAAAAGAAGGCAAAAACGCTCCCCTCAATGGAGGAGTCCTCGGTGTGCACAAGGATAAAATGATAAGCACAGCACACAAAACAAACTTCCTGCTAAGCCGCACACCTGCGGATTTCCTCCAGCCGGGGAGGCTTCCACCTTTTTTTAGCTGTAGTGCGAAGTGGTTCTTTTGATAAACAGTGATACTTTTTGCTCTCTGCTAAAGGTAAGTGTAATTTTAACAGTGTTATAATACTCGAAGAGTATAGCTTTTTTTATATTCGCCAAGCGAGAACACCAACTTTCTGCCCCATTGTTGCTGTACTGCTTATTAAAGTGGGAGCACATCTCACGGACAAGCTTTGCAACAAACCCCAAACTTTTTATCGGCGCCAATCCACGCACCACGCCAAAACGAGGGTGGAAGGCTCCCCGCCGTGGAGGGAAGTCAGCGGAGGTCGGGAGCACTACCTGACAGAATGTACTACCCGACTGTCGGAGTCCTTAATCTCCGACGGTCGCAATTAGCACTGAGAAAATACCCCCGACCGAGCCATCCCTCCGTTGAGGGGGCTGTTTTGATACTTTTCC
>JAZQFS010000028.1:0-109233 GCA_045539625.1 Eubacteriales bacterium
AATACAAGCCACATAACAACGGCGAAAATCGGAATACCAAGCCATTTGTTTGTGAGAACTGCATCGATTTTATCCTGAGAATTAAGTACATTTGTCTTGGTTGTTCTCTTTTCAACCTCTGCAACAATCTTGTTTACAAACTCAAATCTCTTTTTGTCTGCTTCCACAACAGTTTTTTTGTCGGTAAGATCGATATTGCCCTGAACATAAGGCGCTTTCTGTTCTTTACCGTAAAGAGAGATTGCTTTTTCAACAACTTCTGCAAGACCTTTGTCGCTGTTCTGTGTGGAAACTGTTTCAACAACGGGACAGCCCAGTTTTTCAGAAAGCTTTGCCGTGTCAATCTTGTTTTCCTTCTTACGGTTAACGTCACTCTTGTTGAGAGCTATTACAGTGGGAACTCCAAGCTCCAGAAGCTGGGTTGTGAAAAACAAGCTTCTGCTCAAATTTGTAGCATCTACGATGTTGATGATTACATCAGGGTTTTCTTTCTTTACATATGAGCTGGTTATGCTTTCCTCGCTTGTAAAGGGTGACATTGAATATGCACCGGGAAGGTCTACTGCTATCAGCTCTTCTTCCTTGGCATAAGCTTTCTTGATTGGTGCTTCCTTCATTTCAACGGTAACGCCTGCCCAGTTACCTACACGCTCGTTTCTTCCTGTAAGAGCGTTGTACATGGTGGTCTTACCGCTGTTGGGATTGCCTGCAAAAGCAATTCTCATTGATTTTTCCTCCTTATATGGTGTCTTTTATATAGTTAAAACACAACATTTAGTTAGTGCCCACTAACTGCTCGGAATTTTTTTGACAGCCTTTTTGGGCTGTCGGTATTTTATATAATAATTGCTTCGGCGAGCTGGTCGTCTATTCTGTATCTTCCGTCCTTGATGGACACAACACATCCGCCTTTGTTAAATGAGATAACGGTAATGGGTTCACCTGCATAGCATCCGAGAGAAAACAGAAAAGCATCCATTTCTTCATCATCTGTTTCGATGGATTTTATTATATATTCCTTTTCAACTTCCGCCTGTGTCAGATTCATAATTATTACCTCACTTTATTAGTTAGCCTTCACTAACCATGATGTATTTTATCAGCATTTGCCGTATTTGTCAATAGGTTTGGTAAAAAAAATTACATTTTTTTCAATTTTGTAATTTTTGGGCGAAAGTGCCTATATTGCATATTATGTTTTATATGTATTGCACAACAAAAGAAAATATGCAAAAAAGCTTTTATTAACATATTATGGTTGTTTTTGAAGCATGGTTGTGATATTCTTTAAATAAAGGAGTTGGTAAAAATGAGAGCAAACGAAAAAGATATACAGCATATAGAAAAGCTTTATGAAGGCAGAGTGGCACGCTACGGCGATTTTCATAACCACTCGGCAAGCGGCGGAACAAGTGACGGACACCGCAGTCTGGAGCATTGGAAGGGTGCACTTGAGGCACTTGGTATGGATTTTGCCACAATTGTTGACCATAAGCAGGTACGTCACATGTTTGTTCCCGAATGGGATGATACAATTTTCATCGGCGGAACAGAGCCCGGCACAATTATCAGAGATACAGCGTGTGAGTTTAACCATATACACTACAATATGGTGTTTGACAAGCCTGAGCCTTTAATGGAGCTGTTATCTGAGTTCCCCGAATTTGAATATACAGGCGGTCCTGAGGGACACTTTATTTATGTTGGTGTTACAAGACAGAGAATGATTGATATTATTCATTCCGTTAAAAAACACGGCGGTTTCTGGGTACATCCCCATCCAAAGGATGTTATGAAAAGCGATAATCCTCTTGACTACTGGTTTGAGGATGAAACAGGTATGGAAGTATTCTATACCGATATGAGAGCAGATATTTCAAAGCAGAATTATGACCTTTGGTGCGACCTTCTTGCCCTTGGCAAGCGTGTATGGGCGTGTGCAGGTGAAGACGGTCACGGTTGCTGCAGAGACACAGCTCTTACTACTATTTATTCGGAAGAAAAGAAGAGCAGTGTATACCTTTCTCACGTAAAACAGGGCGACTTCATTTGCGGTGCGGTTGGTATCCGTATGTGTATGGGCGAAACAAAAATGGGCGGCAAGTGCTCATTTGAAGGTCAAAGACTTGTTGCCGCTGTTGGTGATTTCCACAGAAGCATCAAGAGAACCGACCATACATACAGAGTTGACATCTATGATGATAAGGGTATAGTTTTCAGCGACAAGGTTTCCTGCGAAGAAAGCTCATACTTTGCAATTGATGTTAACAAGGATGCTAAGTTCTACAGAGTTGAAGTTACCGATGAAAACGAGGATCTGAAAATATCAATCGGTAATCCTATCTGGAATGAAGCTTACCTTTAATTAAAAAAATAAGGAACAAAGAAAAAGACAGCCGTTAATTGGCTGTCTTTTTGGCTAATCGAGTAACCAAGAAAATAATCTGAGCATAATCCGTAAAGGTGCTGAATTATTTTCTTTTTGGTTACTTTTTCTTTTTATCAAAGAAAAAGCAACTTATTCAGCTACGGGAGCTTCTACGGGACATGTAGCTGCGCAAGAGCCGCAGTCGATACAGTCGTCCTTCTTGATTTCGTACTTGCCGTCCTTTTCAACGATAGCGTCAACAGGACATTCAGCTGCACATGCACCGCAACCGATGCATTCGTCTGTAATTACGTATGCCATTAAAATACACCTCCATATTTAAACTTAAATCGTTTGAGCAGGAGCCCATACTCTCCGTCGGCATCAGCCGAAATTCCAAAGGAATTCTCGATGATATTATATCATATATTACGTAAAATTCACAGTATTAAGTTGAATAAACTATAAATTTTTTGTAACTGACAAATTAAAGCGTCAAAGCAGTTTTTTGATTTTGGGTACAAGAGTCTTGTACAGCACAATAAACATACAGCAGCTTACCACTGTTTTAACAGCATTAAAGGGCACAACACCTGCCAGAATATATGTCATAGGGTTGCCCTTGATGCCGTACATTGGAATCATAATAAATCTGTTGCACAGCACTGCCACAATATTCTGAACGACAATACCCACAACGGCAGATATTACAAGTCTTTTCATACCCGGCACCGCCTTTGCTTTCCCAAAGCCTTTTGCGGCAAAGCCTACTGTAACAACAAACAGGGAGCTGATAATAAAGTTTGACAGCTCGCCAACCATTCCCGTGGATGAAACAACAAGATGAATGGTATTGCGTATAAGCACAATAATACCGCCTAAAATGGGGTTGAGTGTAACTGCTGCAAAGAGAGCGGGCACATCGGCAAAGTCTATTTCCAGCCAAGGAAAGGCGGGAAGAACGGGAAATGTGGGAAACATATAGAGAATTGCCGACATAGCTGCAAGTACGCCTGCAAGTGATATCTTTTTTACCTGATTATTCATTGTTAATCCTCTTTTCAAATTATTTTATAGTTTTACACATTATCCACAGTGTTTTCCACACCTTAAAATACATATTCCACATCATTCCACATATATTTCCACACACAAAAGTGCGTAATATGGTGGTTTATCGGACGGGCTTTATTATACATTCCACATTAAGTTTTATGTAAATGTGGAAACTGTGGGTAAAAATTCTTGGTTTTCCACTTTATTTAAGAGGACAAAATAAAAAATCCCAAAGAAAAACACTTTTTCCTCGGGCAAAATCATACATAAATTAAATTTAAATATAATTTTATTTACTTCATCCAGACTATACTGTCGGTACCGGAATTTCACACGGTTCGGCATTGACGCAGGTCAATGTTCTCGGACTATACCGCCGGTAGGGAAATTCTCCCTGCCCCAAAATAAAATTTAAAATAAACGGGAAGCCTTGCGGCCTCCCGTCAAAACCGCTTACGCGGAAATTTCCGTATCGGTTATCAATTAGCCAAGAATCTTGGAAACGACACCTGAACCAACAGTTCTGCCGCCTTCACGAATAGCGAAACGGAGACCTTCTTCCATAGCTACGGGAACGATGAGTTCTACAGACATATCAACGTTGTCACCGGGGTTGCACATTTCTGTACCGTCGGGAAGAGTAATG
This sequence comes from Eubacteriales bacterium, assembly GCA_045539625.1. Classification (GTDB taxonomy): domain Bacteria; phylum Bacillota; class Clostridia; order Oscillospirales; family CAG-382; genus UMGS1387. The sequence goes on from JAZQFS010000028.1 coordinate 4,071, forward strand.
ATACCTGTAACGTCAGTTGTTCTGAAGAAGAACTGAGGTCTGTAGTTGGAGAAGAAAGGCTTATGACGTCCGCCTTCCTTTTCAGTAAGAACGTAAACGTGACCTTCGAACTTTGTCTGAGGTGTGATGGAACCGGGCTTTGCAAGAACCTGACCCTTTTCGATTTCGTTCTTAGCGATACCTCTGAGAAGAGCACCGATGTTGTCACCTGCTTCAGCAGAATCCATCATCTTGTGGAACATTTCGATACCTGTGATAGTTGTCTTCTTTGTTTCCTTAAGACCAACGATTTCAACTTCGTCAGCCATCTTAACTGTACCTCTTTCAACTCTACCTGTAGCAACTGTACCACGGCCTGAGATGGAGAATACGTCTTCGACAGGCATAAGGAAGTCGAGGTCGGAAGCTCTGTCAGGAGTAGGAATGTATTCGTCAACCTGCTTCATGAGCTCAAGGATAGGAGCGAATGCAGGATCGGAAAGATCATCGGGAGCGTCAAGAGCAGCTCTTGCGGAACCTCTAACGATAGGAAGATCATCGCCGGGGAATTCGTAAGAAGAGAGAAGATCTCTTGTTTCCATTTCAACGAGGTCGAGAAGTTCGTCGTCATCAACGAGGTCGCACTTGTTGAGGAATACTACGAGTGCAGGAACACCAACCTGTCTAGCAAGAAGGATGTGTTCTCTTGTCTGCTGCATAGGACCGTCTGTACCTGCAACAACGAGGATAGCACCGTCCATCTGAGCTGCACCTGTGATCATGTTCTTAACGTAGTCAGCGTGGCCGGGGCAGTCAACGTGAGCGTAGTGACGTGTGTCAGTTTCGTACTCAACGTGTCTTGTGTTGATTGTGATACCTCTTGCTCTTTCTTCGGGAGCGTTGTCGATCTGGTCGTAAGCGAGCTTTTCACTACCGTTGTAGAGTGAAAGTGTCTTTGTGATAGCTGCTGTAAGAGTTGTCTTACCGTGGTCAACGTGACCGATTGTACCAATGTTAACGTGGGGCTTGGTTCTTTCAAATTTAGCCTTTGCCATTTGAATTTCCTCCTTTAAATAAGAAAATATTTTTTTAGTTACAAATAAGATTATACCAAATCGGGCGAAAGTGTCAATACCGAAATGCACTAAATTTACACATTATTCATATTGACACGTCTTTTTCACCCAAAAAGTGATTACTGCTGCTTGCCTCTTGCTGCGATGATTTCATCTGCAACGTTCTTAGGCACCTGTTCGTAGTGGCTGGGTTCCATTACATAGGTACCGCGGCCCTGTGTCTTTGAACGAAGGTCGGTTGCATAACCGAACATATTTGCAAGAGGAACGAATGCACGAATCTGCTGACCGCCTGAGATAGGATCCATGCCCTGAATCTGTCCGCGGCGAGAGTTGATGTCGCCGATAACGTCGCCCATGTAATCATCGGGAACAACGACAACAACCTTCATGATAGGTTCAGTAAGAACGGAGCCTGCTTTTCTGAGAGCTTCCTTGAGAGCCATAGAACCGGCAATCTTAAATGCCATTTCAGAAGAGTCGACTTCGTGATAAGAACCGTCGTAAAGAGTAACCTTAAGGTCAACTACGTTGTAGCCTGCGAGAACACCGTTTGTCATAGCGCCCTGGATACCTGCGTCAACAGCAGGAATGTATTCCTTGGGAATAGCACCGCCGACAACCTTGTTTTCGAAGGTGTAGCCTGCACCGGGTTCGTTGGGTTCAACGGTAATTTTAACATGACCGTACTGACCTTTACCACCGGACTGACGTGCATACTTCATATCAACGTCAGCACTCTTTGTAATTGCTTCCTTGTAGGATACCTGAGGCTTACCTACGTTAGCTTCTACCTTAAATTCACGAAGAAGTCTGTCAACGATAATTTCAAGGTGAAGCTCACCCATACCTGCGATGATTGTCTGACCTGTTTCTTCGTCTGTATAAGCCTTGAATGTGGGGTCTTCTTCTGCAAGCTTTGCAAGAGCGATACCCATCTTTTCCTGACCTGCTTTGGTCTTAGGCTCTATAGCAACTCTGATAACGGGTTCAGGGAATGTCATTGATTCGAGGACTACGGGGTTGTTTTCGTCACACAGTGTATCACCGGTAGTAGTATTCTTAATACCGATAACTGCTGCGATGTCACCTGCGTAAATCTGATCAACGTCTTCGCGGTGGTTAGCGTGCATAAGCACGATACGTCCAAGTCTTTCACGGCCCTTCTTGTTTGTGTTATAAACTGTGGAGCCTGCTGTGATTGAACCTGAATATACTCTGATAAAGCAAAGACGACCGATAAAGGGGTCTGTTGCAATCTTAAATGCAAGAGCAGCAAAGGGAGCGTTATCGTCGGACTCTCTTGTGATCTTGTTGTCTTCTGCGTCCTCGGGAAGTGTGGGATCGATACCCTCAGCTGCGGGAACGTCAAGAGGTGAAGGCATAAAATCAACGATAGCATCGAGAAGCATCTGAACGCCCTTGTTTCTGTAAGAAGTACCGCAAACAACGGGAACCATTGTGTTGGCGATAGTGGACTTTCTGATAGCTGTCTTGATTTCTTCTACTGTAAATTCTTCGCCTTCCATATACTTATCAAGCAGTTCTTCGTCTGTTTCTGCAACATGCTCGATAAGAGCAGATCTGTATTCTTCTGCCTTTTCCTTCATATCGTCAGGAATATCTGTTTCCTGGATATCGGTTCCAAGGTCGTTTGTAAAGATATATGCTTTCATCTTTACAAGGTCAACAATACCCTTGAAGGAATCTTCAGCACCGATAGGAAGCTGAATCGGCACAGCGTTGGCACGGAGTCTTTCGCGCATCATATCTACAACTCTGTAGAAGTTTGCGCCCATGATATCCATCTTGTTAACGTATGCCATACGGGGAACCTTGTATTCGTCAGCCTGACGCCATACGGTTTCAGACTGAGGTTCAACACCACCCTTAGCGCAGAGTACTGTTACGGAACCGTCGAGTACCTTAAGTGAACGCTGAACTTCAACAGTGAAGTCAACGTGACCGGGGGTATCTATGATGTTGATTCTGTGGGGAGCGTACTGCTTCTGTTCGCCTTCCCAGAAACAAGTAGTAGCAGCAGAGGTAATTGTGATACCTCTTTCCTGCTCCTGTTCCATCCAGTCCATGGTAGCGCCGCCGTCGTGGGTTTCACCCATCTTATGAGTTTTACCGGTGTAGTACAAAATACGTTCTGTAGTTGTAGTCTTACCGGCGTCTATATGAGCCATGATACCAATATTTCTGGTACGCTCAAGTGAACAACTTCTCGGCATGGATTTTTCTCCTTATATTATTTTGAATGGGACAGCCTGTCCGGGCTTCCGGTGCTGTCTATGCTGCCATATGCAGCGTGAAATTAATATCTGTAGTGTGCGAATGCCTTGTTTGCTTCGGCCATCTTGTGTGTATCTTCGCGCTTCTTTACAGCGGAACCTACTCCGTTGCAAGCGTCCATGATTTCACCTGCGAGGCGTTCAGACATTTTGTTTTCGCCTCTGGCACGAGAGTAAACTGTAAGCCATCTGAGACCAAGAGTCTGTCTTCTTTCAGGTCTTACTTCGATCGGAACCTGATAGGTAGAACCGCCTACACGGCGAGCCTTAACTTCAAGAACCGGCATAATGTTTTCGAGAGCCTTCTGGAATGCTTCCAGGGGATCTCCAACCTTTTCATTGATGATCGCAAATGCGTCGTATACTATTTTCTGAGCGACACCCTTTTTACCGTCGTACATAATGTTGTTGATAAGCTTTGTTACAAGCTTGGAATTGTACATAGGATCGGGCAGTACGTCTCTCTTGGGTACGTTACCTCTTCTCGGCACTTGTATTCCCTCCTTCATAAAAAATGAATTCACAGGTACTCGAAATGATTACCTATTCCGTCAGCACTTACTGAGAGGCACGCAATCTATTGAAATGCGGTTACCTCTGTAATACCAACCCGGCAGTGAATTTTTTCTGCCGTACTTGAAAAGTTTCGTCTAATTACTTAGATGCAGCCTTTTCGCGCTTTGCACCGTACTTGGAACGGGACTGGTTTCTCTTTGCCACACCCTGTGTATCAAGTGTACCACGGATAATATGGTAACGTACACCGGGCAGGTCCTTAACTCTACCGCCTCTGATAAGAACAACAGAGTGTTCCTGAAGGTTATGACCTATACCGGGGATATAGGAAGTAACTTCAATACCGTTTGTAAGGCGAACTCTTGCGATTTTTCTAAGAGCAGAGTTAGGCTTCTTGGGAGTCTTTGTTGAAACCTTTGTGCAAACGCCTCTCTTCTGAGGTGCACTGGTATCTGTTGCCTGCTTAGTAAGAGTGTTGAGACCCTTCTGAAGTGCAGGAGACTTAGACTTGTAAGTAACCTGTTCGCGTCCTTTTCTGACTAATTGGTTAAATGTTGGCATACCGCTTCTCCTTTCAGATATATTTTTTTGCCGAAAATTGCGCATGTTTACACATTTACAGTTTTCAGTCAACGGCTATTATACAACATTGTTTTTGTTTTGTCAAGGGTTTTTAAGGATTTTTTTCTGTTAATTTTTGCCAATCAAAATATGGTGGTTTTGGTTAAAATGACATACTATTTATGGGTGTTATTTTTGTGTAACAAGGTGTTATATTTGGCTGGACGTGTCGCAAAAAGCTTCAAAAAAACCACGCACCGTAAAAGTGCGTGGTAAAAATTATTTAAGGTTTTCTGCAGAGCCTCGTTTGATTTTCTGGGTTGTTGTTTTGTCAAACTCGGTGTGACGGATGGTAACCTTATGAACAGCCTTATAGCCGGGAAGGTTTTTATTTACCTTTTCTTTAATGTAATTGAAGAAATAATCAATCATTTTCTGTTCAAAGTCTGCATCTGTCTTTGAGATGTCCGATTTTTCAAGCTCGTCGAAATTGGGGAAGATTTTAACTGCAACCTTGGTGTCGCCGCTTTCGTCTTGGTCGCCGTATGCCATACATTCCTTTACGGCGGGACACTTTTCGAGAAGGAACTCTATTTCTTCGGGGAAAATCTTTTTGCCGTTTGCGGTAACAATCATATTTTTGATACGTCCCACAATCTTGTAATGTCCCGATTCGGGATCTATGCACACAAGGTCGCCTGTGAGAAAATATCCTTCCTCGTCAAAAGCTTCTCTTGTCGCCTTTTCGTCATTATAATATCCCAGCATTACGTTAGGGCCTTTAACTGCAAGCTCTCCTATACCGTCGGCGTTGGGATTTACGATTTTGCACTTGTCGCCGTTGAGAGGAAGACCAATAGTGTCAGCCTTTCTGTCAAAGTCGTTGTGCAGTACGCAAAGAGGAGCAGTTTCGGTAAGACCGTAGCCTGTATAAATGGCAAAGCCGAATTTTTCAAAGTCACGGAAAATTCTTTCGTCCACAAGAGCCGCACCCACAAGAATCATTCTCAGTCTTCCGCCGAAGGCTTCGTGAATACTCTTGAAAAGCTTGGGAGCTACATTGGGAGCAAATTTACCTGAAAGGGTTGTGATGGTTTTACCCACATTGAGGAAAGCCTTGCCGCCCTTGACAGCACCTACCTTCTTCATAATACCCGAATGTATTGCCTTGAGAAGCTGCGGAACTGCCATAAAAATGGTAGGCTTGTATTCCTTGAATTCCGCTAACAGCTTCAACAGGCTTGAAGCATAAGATATGCTTGCACCCGCATAGAGCATGGCACACATGCCGAGAGTACATTCATAGGTATGGTGAAGCGGAAGAACGCTTAAGGTTCTGTCATTGGGAGTAACCCTTACAACCTTCAATGTTCCCACAATGTCTGAACAGATGTTGTACTGGCTGAGCATAACGCCCTTGGCAACGCCCGTAGTTCCCGATGTATAAATAATGGCAGACATTGCATAAGGATCAACCTTATGGTTAAGGTAGCTTTGGTTGCCGCCTTCAATAAGCTTTTTTCCCTGTTCCACACAGGAAGGAAGCTCTGTTTTGCAGATTTTAATGCCGTTAAAACCGTAGTTTTCGATTTTTTCAGCCATTTCGGGAGCATAGATGCAGGCATCTGCTCCGGACAGGTTAAGGATATTGTTAACCTCAGGTGCTTTAAGCTCCTTGTCAATGGGGACGATTATACCCACGCCGCAGGATACTGCAAAATAGGAAAGTGCCCATTCGTAGCTGTTTCTGCCGATTACGGCAACTTTTTTGTTTTCAAGACCAAGGGAGCAAAGATATGTTGCAAGAGCCTTGATTTCGCCGTAGAAGTCGGTGTAGGTAACCTCAATGATTTCACCGTTTTTGTCCTTGAGAACAAAGGCGGTGTTGTTGGGGTACTCCTCAGCAGAATTCTCAATCAGTTCTCTTAAGGAGCAGACGTTTTTAACGTCATAAACAAGATTTGTCATGAATTCCCTCCGTTATGATGACGGCTGTCCTTTCTTTTTACGGCGGATACTATGTCAAGAATGACATATACAAGAGCACCTGCCGCAAGGACACAGCCGATTATTATTTTACGCAGTTTTCTTTTTTTAAGTCTGGACGAAAGACGTGCAAATTCCGCATCAACCGAAGGAATATCGGTGTTGTATGCACGCAGCTTTTCTCTCAGCTTATCCAGCTTTTCTACAGAGATAAAGCGTTTTTTTTCGGTTTTTTTGCAGGAATCCAGAAATTTTTTGCAGTTTCTGCAGCTTTTCAGATGATTTTCAACCAAAAGCATTGTTTCGTCCGAGGCGGTTTTGTCCGCATACATTGGAATGAGATCCATAATTATCTGGCAGTTCATCTTTCGTCAAACAGCTCCTCTGTGAGAATTTTTTTGGCTCTGTGGAAAATTACCTTTGCAGACGATGTGCTTATGCCAAGAGCCGCGGCAATATCGGGAAATGTAAGGTCGGCGTACACTCTCAGTACCACAACGTCCCGATAGTTTTTCGGCAGCATCTGTACAACCTTGCGGATTTTAACGCTTTTCAGGTTTCGCATACACGCTTCCTCAGGTGTATCGCTTAAATCCTGAAGCTCCTCCACGGAGTTTATGTCAATACATTCAATCCTGTTTTTTCTTACATACTTATAATAAACGTTTTTTGCAATGGCTGCTATAAAAGTAAACAGCTTGCAGGTGCCGTTATACTTGTGCAGACTTTTATACAGCTCATAGAAGGTATCCTGAGTCATTTCCTCTGTAAGCTCTCTGTCCTTGCACAGCTTATACAAAAAGGCGTATACTCTGGGATAATACTCTTTATAAAGCTTCTCAAATTCCTCCAAGTACACACCTCCTCTGATTCAGTTGTCATTTATTCCTTACGGAAAGTTAATACCGTAAATCCCGTAAAGGGTTACACCTTTCTGCTTTCAAGCAGTTTTTTTGCCTCGGCATTTGTGGCATACACAATACCGTCCTTTGCCGAAAGCATACTGCACAGCTTTTCAATATTGTACCAACGGTCCTTATCGTCCTTATCAAGCTCAAAGGAATGTCCCCATATGTAGAAAAGAGCATCCTTTTCGCTGTCAAGATTTATAAACCTCTCCGCAAGCTCAAAAATTCTGTCATCATTGTCGTGGCAGGTGGGATGCCAGTAGTTGTAGTTGTGAGGAATTGAAAAATCGTGGGTATCAAGAATTGTACGGTAATAGTATATACCGCATTTTTCAAGAAGAGAGCCGCTTTTTTCGTCAAATCTTCCGCAAGCATAAGCTCCGCCTGTTACTGTCTGACCGCTGAGCTTTTCAAGTGCGAGTCTGTCTTCTTTTATTTCATTTATAAATTCTTCTTCTGTAAGACCGGGCAGATTTTTGTGGTATACTCCGTGGGCAGCAACCTCAAAGCCGTCTGAAAGCTTATACAGGTCTTTTACCTCGTCAGGCTTCATTTTGTCAAAGCACACGTCAAAGCCGAAGTGCTTTATTCTGCCTACATTGCCCAGAGATCCCGAATTTAAATTGAAGGTTGCCTTTATGCCGTATTTTTTGAAAATATCACAAAGACGAATATCCTGTCTTACGCCGTCGTCATAGCTGAAGGTAAGTATTTTCATTTTATTTCACCTTAATCATTGTTTGAAATTCTGGTGTCCTTGGGAAGAACGATTGTAACCGTTGTTCCCTCTCCGAAGGTGCTTTGCACGTCTATTGTGCCGTTGTGGGCATCAATAATGTCCTTTGCGATGGAAAGACCGAGACCTGTGCCGCCTGCGTTGGTGGAACGTGATTTGTCAACTCTGTAAAATCTTTCAAACAGATGCTCAAGATCCTCCTCGGGAATACCGACACCTGTATCGGATACCGAGATTTTATAGTTGTCATCATAGGTTTTGTCAAGACAAACGTCGATTTTTCCGCCGTCGGGAGTATATTTTATGGCGTTGCCGATAATATTGGTGACAACCTGCTCAATTCTTTCCTTGTCGGCAAATATGGGAGCATCTCCCTTATGCTTTGATTCAAAGTTGAAGGTGTGTCCGTGGGCGTGAGCTTCCGTTCCGAGTGCATCGTACATTCCCTGAAGAGATGCGTGAAGATCGAATTTGGTGGGTTTCCAGCTCATTCTTCTGTTATCAAGACGGGACAGAACAAGTAAATCCTGTACAATTCTTGTCATTCTGTCAGACTCGTTCATAACAATCTGCAAAAATCTGTTTTTGATGCTCTGAGGCATATCGGGATCTTCAATAATTGTTTCCGTTGCACCTTTTACGCTTGTCAGCGGAGTTCTTAATTCGTGGGATACATTTGCGATAAATTCACGTCTGTTTTTCTCAAGCAGAGCGTTTGCCGTAATGTTCTGCACCACTGCAAGAAAGCCTGATTTTGCCGAGCCGTCATAGCCGAATACGCCTATATCGATGCTCACCACAAGCTCACGTGTTTTGACATCGGAAAGACTTTGCTCGTCTATGTGCAAGGAACCTGCCTTTTTCACCGATTCCATTGTAACCTCGGGAATACCCAATGCACACATAAGCTCATCAAAGCCCGGCTTGTGATTGTCGGGAAGCGAAAGCATTGACAGCGCTGACGGGTTTATGTGAATAAGCTCGCCGCTTTCTTCAAATGCCGCAACGCCTGCATCAAGTCTGTTGAATACGTTCTGCAGCTTTTCACGCTCGCCCGAAACCTCATCAAGAGTGTTTTCGATAACCTGTGCCATAGAGTTGAAGTTTTTGGCAAGAGTACCTATTTCGTCCTTTGTTCGTATACGCAGTCTGTGGGAATAGTCCCCTGATGAAATCTGACGTGTACCGCCTGTGATGGTCTGTATCGGACGTGTGATTGCCTTTGCAAGAAAGAACGCCATAATCAGCGCTATAACAAGTCCGATAATGAGAGCACGTATAATGATGGAAAACAGCACAAATGAGAGCTGTTTTGTTTCGGAAAGGTCGTCATATATATATATGATACATTCCTTGCCGTTGTTTTCAAGGTAAAGGGCATAGTCAAGATGCTCGGCGGCACTGCTCTTTTTATTTCCGTCCTTGCCGTTCATGGCAGAAATAAGATTCGGAGTCAGCGGAATGTTCTGCAGCTCCTCTTTTGCAGAGCTTTCAAGGATATTTGCACTGTTGTCAAGAATATAAAAGCTGCGGTGGCTGTCAAAGCCGAAGGAGCTGGCGTAGGCAGACAGTATTTGCTTTTGCAGTGCAGGACTGTCCTCATACTGCAATGCTTCCTCAAGACTTGAAACAATATCGTCATCAAAGCCGTCTTCCATCTGCACAAGGAAGTCATTTGTATAAAAGTCAAAGACGCTGTTCATCAGAAAAATGCCCACCGTCGCCATGACCGCTATTATAAACACTATAAATATCAGCACAAGCTTTGAATTAAGACTCTTATACAAAACAATATTCCTCCGCCGTCAGTTTTTACCTTTATTAATCGATGTAGTAGCCCATACCTCTTTTGTTTTTGATGTATTTGGGCTCTGAAGGGTTGTCCTCAATCTGTTTTCTGAGACGAGCAACGGTAACGTCAACCGTTCTTACATCTCCGTAGTATTCGTCATAGCCCCATACAGCTTCAAGCAGGGCGTCCTGACGGAACTTTTTGCCTCTGTTCTTTGCAAGGAAGCAAAGAAGCTCATACTGCTGCTTGGAAAGGGAAACCTCCTCGCCGTTCTTCTTTACGGTATAAGAATCGGTGTCAATTTCAAGGTCTTCTACGTGTATAATGGCGTTTTCCTTATCCTCAGCCTGCTTGACTACCGTTTCGCCTGAAAAACGGCGGATGTTGGCACGTATTCTGCTGGTTAATTCTCCCAGACTGAAGGGCTTTGTCATATAGTCGTCTGCACCTAGGTCGAGACCTAAAATTTTGTCGTTTTCCTCTTCTCGTGCAGTAAGCATAATAATGGGTGTTTCAAGTCGGCTTCTTACACGTCTGCAGATTTCAAAGCCGTCCATCTTGGGAAGCATAACGTCAAGAAGAATAAGGTCAAAGGTGCCCGAAAGAGCGAGAGCAAGACCTTTTTCGCCGTCGTTGGCTATTTCTGCGTCATAACCCTGCTTACACACATTATACTGCAGGATTTCTGCAATATCCGTTTCGTCTTCCACTATAAGAATTCGTTTTTTTCTCTGTTCCATTTTATATCAGTTCCTTATTTTTTCAATTTTCGCCGTTGTCTGTTGTTTGCTTGTATACCGTATATTTGTCGGGTGCAAAGAAGGAAAGGTGTTCGTACTTATTAATCAAAGAAGCAAGGTCGGCAATATAATATCTGCTTCTGTCAGACATAAACAAAAGAGCGGTTGTGTTAAAGGAAGAGCTTGCATTTCCTCCCGTGACGGTGTTTTTAAGCTTTGCCGAAATACTGTATGTGCTGCCGTTAAACGAAGGCGAGTCGCCTGTTTCGGTATTTGGCGAGTACACAAGATAGCCTGCCTTGTGAAGGGTATCTTTGAATATCTTACTGTCCTTCAGACCTTCAGGCATATTAAAGGGAAGCGTGCAAACGGGAGTCTTTGTTTTGAGCACAACCTTAAGTGCTTCATTTGCTGCGTCAAGCTGTGATACAAGAGCGTTTGCATACATCAGCTCAAGCTGTGACACCGAAACGCCTTCATTCTGTGCCCGAATTTGCTCAAAGTCCGGATTTGCCGTAACAAAAATGCTGTTTGCTTTTGTATGGAGACCTCTGACAAGAGAGGGATTGTTCAATATTTCTTCCCTTGTGAAGCTGAATGCCGCTTTTATTCTGTTTCTTTCAAGTGTTGATATAACGGTGTCGATTTTTTCATATGACATACCCGTAAAGCACAGACCGAGACCTCTCGGTGCAAGCTTTTCCAGCGGATCTTCGGGCTTTACCTCAACAACGGGAGGCGGATTGTTTTCGGGTTTTGCGGGAGTTTTGTCCTCGGGCTTTGTTTCGTCAGGCTTGCTGTCAGTTGCAGGATCTGTCGTATCGGTCTTCGGTACATCGTCCTCTTTTTTGGGAAGATAAGGCGAGAGCAAATCCGTCAGAGTTTTAGATGATTTGCCGTTGGAAATTCTGAAGGCGTAAATGCCCTCAAGCGGATCGTCATATGTTTCCCACTTCATACCCAGAGACTCGGCAACAGGTCTTGCGGGGACATACCTTATTTTGTAATAAGCCTTGGTGACGATTTTCATAAGCTCGCCATTGTTTGTTTCGGCAATATTTTGTTCTACATTAAAGGAAATGTAATTGCCGTTACGGTTATTTACAAGATAGAAATTGTCATCAAAGTTGCTGTAGCTTACCTCAATATAGGGGTAAAGGATAAACATTGACAGCGGAACATATTCCACGCCGCCGCTTACTACGAGAGGAAATTTTTCAATGTAGGTGTACGGGGCGTCCTGCCTGAACATATGGGGAATACTGTAATTGTTTTTTACGGCGTTATCTCCCATATTTATATACGTTATAAAGCGTCTGTCGTTGTAATCCTCCGCCGAAATAACAAGGCATTGCGAAAAAAGAAGCGTAAGGACGGAGAATACGCACAAAATTTTTATAAGATGTGTTCTCATACCTTACGCCTCCTTAGGGCAAATTTAATTGTCCGAAATTTTTAGTTGGAAGAAACGCTGTAGTTAGGTGCTTCCTTGGTGATGGAAATGTCGTGAGGATGTGACTCACGTAAACCTGCACCTGTTATGCGTACAAACTTTGCTTCTTTCTTAAGCTCTTCAACATTATGGCTTCCGCAGTAACCCATACCGCTTCTGAGACCGCCCATAAGCTGGAATACGGTATCAGCAAGAACTCCCTTATAAGGCACACGTCCTTCAACGCCTTCGGGAACAAGCTTCTTCTGGTCAGCCTGGAAGTATCTGTCCTTTGAACCGTGTTCCATAGCTGCAAGAGAGCCCATACCTCTGTATACCTTAAAGGTTCTTCCCTGATAAAGCTCTGTTTCTCCGGGGCTTTCTTCACAGCCTGCAACAAGAGAACCAACCATTACAACGTCGCCGCCTGCGGCAATTGCTTTAACAAGGTCACCGCTGTACTTGATACCGCCGTCCGCAATAACTGGAGTGCCTGTCTTTGCTGCTTCGCAAGCACAGTCATATATTGCAGTTATCTGAGGAACACCGATACCTGCAACAACTCTTGTTGTACAGATAGAGCCGGGACCGATACCAACCTTAACGGCATCAGCACCTGCTGCAATAAGGTCGTGAGCAGCTTCTGCGGTAGCAATGTTACCTGCAATAAGCTGAATTTCGGGGAATGTGTTCTTAACCTTTTCTACGCTGTTGAGAATGTTCTGGCTGTGACCGTGAGCAGAGTCGAGAACAAGCACATCGGCACCCGCTTCAATAAGAGCCTTTGCTCTGTCAAGAACGTCGGGAGTAGCACCGATTGCCGCCGCACACAAAAGTCTGCCCTTTGAGTCTTTTGCACTGTTGGGGTACTTCTGAACCTTAAGAATATCCTTTGTTGTGATAAGACCTGCAAGTACACCGTTTTCATCAACAAGAGGAAGCTTTTCAACTCTTGCACCGTAAAGGATTTCCTTTGCGTCTTCAAGAGTTGTGCCGACAGGAGCCGTAACAAGGTTATTCTTTGTCATAACATCGCCGATTCTGTCGTTGTAATCCTTTAAGAATCTCATATCTCTGTTGGTGATGATACCAACAAGCTTTTTATTTTCGTCACAAATCGGAACACCTGAAATGCGGTACTTTGCCATGAGAGCTTCTGCCTCGTAAACATAATTGTCGGGACTGAGGTAGAAGGGGTTGAAAATAACGCCGTATTCGCTTCTCTTAACCTTTAAAACTTCATCCGCCTGTCTTTCGATGGACATATTCTTATGAATAACACCGATACCGCCTTCACGTGCTATGGCAATAGCCATTCTTGATTCGGTAACAGTGTCCATTGCGGCTGTCATAAGGGGGATGTTGAGCTTGATTTTCTTGGTAAGATTTGTTGAAATGTCTATCATTTTAGGCATTACATCGCTTTTTCTGGGTACAAGCAGTACATCGTCAAATGTAAGACCTTCTTTTACGAACTTATCAGCGTACATTTCCATAAAATATCGTTCCTCTCTGATTTTATATAATAGTTTCCGTATTTTAAGGTATTATACTATATTTTTTTATTTTCGTCAAGAGATATTTTTTATTTTCTTTCATTAAATTAAAAACCGCTGTTGACGGAAAAGAGTTAACAGAAACTGCCCCGCCGTTTTCGGCGAGGCAGTAAATACAATGTTTTGGATTACAGTGCTTTTGTGGCAATTTCTTCGTTGATATCCGCAAGGAACTTGTCAAATGCAACAGCGCCCATATCGCCGTTCTTTCTTGAACGTACGGCAACAGCGCCTGCTTCCATTTCCTTGTCGCCGATAACCAGCATGTAAGGAGCCTTGTCAAGCTGTGCTTCACGAATCTTGTAACCGATTTTTTCATTTCTGTCGTCAAGCTCGCATCTTATGCCGTAAGCCTTAAGCTTTGCCATAACGCCCTTGGCGTATTCAAGCTGATTGTCGCTGATGGGAAGAATTTTAACCTGTGTGGGTGCAAGCCATGTGGGGAATGCACCTGCGTACTTCTCGATAAGAAGAGCAAGGGTTCTTTCGTAGCAGCCGATGCTTGTTCTGTGAATGATGTAGGGACGCTTCTTTGTACCGTCCTTGTCAACGTATTCCATACCGAACTTTTCGGCGTTGAACTGGTCAATCTGAATTGTGATAAGGGTATCTTCCTTGCCGTGTACATTCTTAATCTGAATGTCAAGCTTGGGACCGTAGAAGGCTGCTTCGCCGATACCGATTTTATAGTCAAGACCGATGTTGTCAAGAATCTTCTTCATCATACCCTGAGCTTCGTCCCAGTCAGCCTCTGTACCGATGTACTTTTCTTTGTTTTCGGGATCCCACTGTGAGAATCTGTAGGAAACGTCCTCGTAAAGACCGAGAGTTTTAAGCATCATGATGGCAACCTCAAGACAGCCGCGGAATTCGTCCTCAAGCTGTTCGGGTGTACACATAAGGTGACCTTCGGAAATGGTGAACTGACGAACTCTGATAAGACCGTGCATTTCGCCGCTGTCTTCATTTCTGAAGAGTGTTGAGGTCTCGGCAAGACGCATGGGCAGGTCTCTGTAGGAGCGTGCTCTGTTAAGATATGCCTGATACTGGAAAGGACAAGTCATGGGACGAAGTGCAAAGCATTCCTTGCCGTCCTCCTCTTCGCCAAGAACGAACATACCTTCCTTGTAGTGATCCCAGTGACCTGAAATCTTGTAAAGGTCGCTCTTTGCCATAAGAGGTGTCTTTGTTCTTACCCAGCCCAGCTCTTCCTCGGTGTCTTCAACCCATCTCTGGAGAGTCTGGATAATCTTTGTTCCCTTGGGAAGCATAATGGGAAGTCCCTGACCGATGGTGTCAACGGTGGTGAAAATTTCAAGCACACGTCCAAGCTTGTTGTGGTCACGCTTGTTTGCTTCTTCCTTCATTGCAAGATATGCGTCAAGGTCCGAATTCTTGGGGAATGCAGTACCGTAAATTCTCTGAAGCATCTTGTTCTTGGAGTCGCCGTGGAGATATGCACCTGTGCACTGTGTAAGCTTTACAGCCTTTAATTTGCCGGTGCTTGTGAGGTGAGGACCTGCACAAAGGTCAACAAATTCGCCCTGTGTGTAAAGTGTGATTGTGGCACCGTCAGGAAGGTCGTCAACGTGCTCAACCTTGTATACTTCTTTTCTCTCTGTCATAATAGCCTTGGCTTCTTGTTTTGAAACCTCGCTTCTTACAACAGGAATGTTTTCCTTGATAATCTTCTTCATTTCCGCTTCGATTTTGTCAAGCACTTCGGGAGTGATTGAAACATTTACGTCAACGTCATAGAAGAAGCCCTCGTCTGTTGCGGGACCGAAAGCAAGAACTGCTTCGGGATAAAGGCGCTTAACTGCCTGTGCAAGCACATGAGCGGCGGTGTGTCTGTAAACCTTCTTGCCGTCTTCATCGTTGAAGGTTACAAATTCAAGCTTTGCATCCTTTTCGATGGGTGTGTTGATTTCGCAAAGCACGCCGTCAAGCTTCATTGCAAGAGCCGCACGTGATAAACCTTCGCTGATTTTTGCGGCTGCTTCATATCCCTTACAGCCGTTTTCAATCTCTAAAAGATTGCCGTCGGGAAGTGTCATTTTTAACATAATTGTGTCCTCCGAATGTATAATAATTTTTATAAAAAACAAATAAAAAACCCCGTACTGATTTTACTCAGCACGGGGCGACAATACGTACATATTGCCACGGTTCCACCCATGGTTACACCGAAAAGGTGCATCTCTGCTGCCTGTAACGGGGCAAGCCGTTTCCGATTGTTACCTCGGAAAAACTCAAAGGGTGGTGAGATCGGTTTTTTGCGGTACTTTCACCGATGTGTACTGCTCTCTTTTGTGTCAATGCTCCGACCGTGTTCCTTTTGTGACGTTTTTTATATCTGTTACCTTGTATGTGGCTATTATACACCCCAAAATTTGATTTGTCAAGAGGTGATTTTTTCATAATTTTCGCATGGACTTACTATATTACACGTGACAGAACGGGTTTGTTCTGAGAGAATCGAAGTCTGAGGTTATCGGCAACAAGTGCTATAAACTCGGAGTTTGTGGGCTTGCCTCTTGCGCTTTGAACGGTGTAGCCGAAGTAAGAATTTATGGTGTCAACATCGCCTCTGTCCCAGGCAACCTCGATTGCGTGTCTTATGGCACGTTCAACACGTGAGGCTGTTGTGCCGTACTTTTTTGCAACGCCGGGATAGAGCTGCTTTGTTATGGAATTTATAAGCTCTGTGTCATGCATGGTCATAATAATTGCGGTACGCAGATACTGATAACCCTTGATGTGAGCAGGCACGCCTATCTGATGAATTATCTTTGTGACCATGGTTTCAAGCTCAACTTCGGGATCGGGCTCCTGCGGACTTACCGCTCTTTCCTTGTTTTCGGAGACGGTTGAGTGTCTGAGGGCGCTTTCAAGGCGGTTTGACAGTGCCGTATATTCACATGGCTTTATGATGCAGTAGCCTGCTCCTGCCTCGGCTGCCTCCGTCAGCATTTTGTCGTTGCTTATTGCCGTGACTACAAGGAAAACGGGACAGCTTGCCGCAAGCCTTGCTCTCATTTCGTTCATTACCTCAATACCGTCAAGTCTTGGAAGAAGAATGTCAAGTATTACGGCATCCGGCTTTGTCTCTTCAATAATGCGTACTGCCTCACAGCCGTCCTGACAGTCGCCTACGATGCGGTAGCCTCTTTTGGCGAGAAAGCTTTTAAGCCCGATTCTGAATTCTGCAGATGCGTCTGCGATAACGATGGTTTTGTTTGTGTCCATTTTTTTCAGCCTTTCTATGTTGATAAATTTCATATTGTCGCGTGCTGTGCCGACGTGAAGGGGGTTGAATCGGCGAGGACAGTTTAGCATGTGTCGGGATTTGATGTAAATTCAGGTCAAAAAATGTTAACAAAGTCATCTGTTTGTACCGAGACGGTTATAAAAAGGCTGTAAAACAATGGAAAACAGGCTCTTGTTTTGTCGCAGAAGGTCACAAAACCGCATATTCTCAGTACATATTTTCCTTCAAATATCGGCAAATATGTGCTGAAACGACACTTGGCGATAAATTATTCTCAAGGGTATTATCGCATAAAATGCAGAAAACGTACGTTTTTTCCACACCCCTGTAAAATCCGCAGAACCATTTATGCACATATTCGACACCGTTCCCGTCCTTTCTTCCCGTCTGAGCGGTTGCGGTCTTTCCTCCCGTCTGCGCTCCTTCGATTTTTGCGGACATTCCCGTACCGTTATTTACACATTCCTCCATCATATTTACAAGCAATTGCACCGTTTTGTCCGAAAATACTCGGTATTTTTCCTTTGGAGGGTTGTACTTGCCGCAGCCGTCCTCTATTTGTCCTTCAATTAAGCTTAGCGGCACACGGTATCCACCGACAGCACAGCTTGTTACGTTTATCATATCCATAGGTGACAGCAACAGGTCGCCTTGACCGAAGGAAATGTTTGCAAGATATCCGCTGTCCCTGTTGTCGAAAGAAGGAAAATTGCATTTTGCTTCGGTGAGAAAATCTGCTTTTGCCGACTCGTACAGTCCGAGTTTGCGGCAAATCCGTTCAATACTGTCTGCGCCGATTTGCTGAGCCAACGCAACGTAGTAGCAGTTGCAGGAGTTGGCAAAGGCTTCCTTCATATCAAGCTCTCCGTGTCCCGAAGCTTTGTGACATCGGAAAACATTGTCGTCTACCTGTATACTTCCCTCACAATTGTGGGTGAAGACGGCAAAGGAAGGCGAAAGCTCAAGTGCGGCGGCGGAAACTATGATTTTAAAAACAGAACCGGGGGTATATGAGCTTGCCGCCTTGTTTATCAGTTCGCCTTTGTCCGAGCTGAGATAGTCTTCAAGCCTGCTTGCATCGTATGACGGAAAGCTGGACAAGGCAAGGATTTCTCCGCTATCCGCCTCGGCAACAATTACAGCGCCGCTTTGAACACTGTCTTCAAGGCTGTTGCAAAAGAGCTGAAGGTCCTTGTCGATTGTTGTAACGATTCCGTCGCGGGAATTGTATGAGGTATCATCGATGGAAAGAGGCGACATGCTCATTTTCAGTGCATTGCCGCTGAAGGCGGCTGTGTTTTTTGCATACAGCTTGCCGTACAAAAGCTCGTTATACGCAAGTCTCATTCCCGTAACGCCTCTGTTTTCACGGCTGTAGCCCAGCAGATGGGGTGCTGTGACAGTGTTTTCGGTATATGTGCTGCAGTAGTATACACCGTCAAGCTTTTCCGTAAGTTTCTCGCCTTTTTCTTTGCTGTCAACAGTCACCTTGAAGGGCACTCCCTCGTAAAGCTTTTCTTCAATTTCAGATTGGGAAAGAAACAGAGCTGCCTGTGATATTTCCTGAGAAAACCGACGGTAATCCTTGCATTGTGCAGGATTAACCATAAGTATACCTGTACACTCATCGTGAGACAAAAGCTGTAAATATCTGTCATAGACAAAACCGCTTCTTTGTGCAATGTCAAGCCGTGAGGAGTACTGACCGTCAAGCACCGTCATTGCCGTATGCTGCCCTTTTGACAGCACATATAAACGAAGGCACAAAAGCCAGAATAACAGCAGAATTGTGCAGTAAAGCACTACGGCACGTCTGTGACACAGCACCGTGAAAACACCTCCGACGGATTTTTACAGAAAAATTGAAAATAAGTATTCCCAATAAAAGAAAAATGTGGTACAATAAGATGAAAACAGGTTTTGGAGGAATGAAAATGTATCAATTGCTTGATGTTTCAAAGGGTTTTCTTGAAGCAAGCGGTATAAAGGAAAATGACGTAGTTGCCGATTTTACCATGGGCAACGGCTATGATACGGAATATCTTTGCAGAAAAGTGCCTTGCGGAAAGGTTTATGCCTTTGATATTCAGGAGCAGGCGGTGGCAAATACAAAAAAGCGTCTTGCCGAAGCAGGGCTTGACAACGCAGAGATTATCCATGACAGCCACGCAAAAGTGCTTGATTATATAAAAGAGCCAATAAAGGCAGGAATGTTCAATTTGGGATATCTCCCCGGCGGAGATAAGACAATTCACACAATGCGTGAAAGCACCATGCCTGCCATTAACGGTGCAATTTCCCTTTTGCAAAAGGGCGGCATACTTGTTATTAATGTATATCCCGGTCATGAGGAAGGCTGTCTTGAAGGACAGATGCTTCTGGAGGAGCTGTCCAAGCTGTCAAGGTTTGAATACTGCGTGACACATCTTCGCATTATCAACTCCCCCGATGCACCCTTTATCATAGCCGTAGAAAAATACGACAAGTAACGTAAAACTGCGTTTTTTCTAAAAATCGATATATTCTGCGGGGTTTACGCACTCTCCGTCCTTGTAAAGCTCAAAATGCAGATGACTTTCCTGTGCACTTTCGGCAATGGCTCCCGTTCCCACTCCGCCGATTACCGTTCCTACGCTTACGGCGATTCCTTCCGCAATGCCTTCGGACAAGGGTTGTGAAAGGTTTGAGTAGACAAGAGCAAAGCCGTCGGGCGTTTCAAGGCGTACGCAGCTTCCGTAAAGGTCGTCTTCGTATATTTTTGTGATTATTCCGCCCTTTGCCGCTTTTACAAGAGCTCCCTTGTCCACTGCAATGTCAACTCCGCAATGAGTGCGGTAGTCGCCCATTGTCTGAGAGTATACAGGTATATCTACTGAGTGCTCCACCGTAATAAAGCCGTCGCAGGGCTTGACGAACACATCTTCTCCGAGGTCGGCGTTTGAGGAAAGCTCTTCGATGTTAAGGCTGTCTGCATCGGAGTTTTCTGTGCCTGAAAGAGCTGTGTTTTCGGCAACGGCCTCGTCGTTTATAACAGATGAATCAACACCCGACGGTGACAGGGACACGGGAAAGTTGGCGTCAGGCTGTGTTTCGGGAAGAACGGCTGATATTTCGGGCAGAGTAAAATCCTCGGGAATGGACGGAATATCGATTTTTACGTTGTCGAGGCTGTTTTCAAGGTTTTCGAGCCCGTCTTTGGGTGACAGCATGGAAACTGCGGTGTTTACCGTAACGGCAACGGCAACGGCTGACAGAGCAACGTATACGCCTCCGCTTATCAACTGTTTTTTAAGGGTTTTCTTTTGAGAATCTGAGCTTCTTTTTGGCATATATATCTTTCCTTTCATTGGATTCATGTCATATTTTTCTCAGGTTCCCGTGCGTTTATACATACCGTTTGGATTTTTTACTTATAAATACAGAAAAGAGGGATAGTATTGGCAAAGCAGTCGGGACAAAAGCTTAAGCTTTTACATTTAAACAAGTATTTTTTGGAAAACACGGACGAGAATCATACCTCGTCTATGAATGATATAATTGCATATCTTGAAAGTATTGGCATTTCTGCTGAAAGAAAGAGCCTTTATGACGATTTTGAACAGCTTCGCTCATTTGGTACGGAAATAATGTCTGAAAAAACCAAGGACGGCACAGGATATTACGTGGCAGACAGACTTTTTCAGGTATCGGAGCTTAAATTGCTTGTTGATGCGGTGCAGGTGGCGAAGTTTATCACCGATAAAAAATCCCGTGAGCTTATGCGCAAGCTTGAAAGCCTCTGCAGTACCCATGAGGCGGCGGAGCTTTCCCGTCAGATAACCATCAACGGCAGAATAAAGAGTATGAATGAAAGCATCTACTACAATGTTGACAAAATCCATACTGCTATAGCAGGAAATAAGCCCATTAAATTTAAATATTTTGACTACAACGAAAACAAGGAGAGAGTGCTTCGCCACGACGGAGAGACGTACAATGTCAGCCCGTATGTGCTCAATTGGGACGATGAAAACTACTATCTCATCGCCTTTGACCACAAGGACAAGATGATAAAGCACTACAGAGTTGACAAAATGATCGAAATTTCTCTTTGTGACGGCATAAGGCTGGGTAAAAGGGAGTTTGAAGAAAAGGACGTGTCAATGTATTCGGGAAAGGT
Organism: Eubacteriales bacterium; assembly: GCA_045539625.1. GTDB lineage: Bacteria > Bacillota > Clostridia > Oscillospirales > CAG-382 > UMGS1387. Next base: position 25,080 of record JAZQFS010000028.1, read on the forward strand.
CTTCAATATGTTTGGCGGCAAGTCAAGCAAGGTGTGTCTGGAATTTGACAAATCGCTGTGCGGAGTGGTAATTGATCGCTTTGGTAAGGACGTGTTTATGAGGCAAAGCGACAATGAGGGAAAGGTTTATGTTTACTGCGATGTTGTTGTAAGCCCCAACTTTTTCGGCTGGCTGTTTTCCTTCGGAGACAAGGTGAGAATTGAGACGCCTGCCCAAATCAAAGATGAGTTCAAGGACTATTGTAAAAAGGTTATGGAACATTACGGTGAATAAAAAACTGCTCCTCTGCTTATTTTGCAGAGGAGCTTTGCTGTATTTTGTAAGAAAAATCCGATGAATGACACTTGTATTAACTCAAAACCAATAAAAACACCCTTGCACCGTTGTTTGGTACAAGGGTAAGATGTTTTTGCAAAGAGATGAGGATTATACTCCCGAATAAGCAGCGAAACCGCCGTCAACGGGAATAACTACACCGTTAACAAAGCCTGAAGCCTGTTCGTTGAGAAGAAACTGAAGTGCACCGTCAAGGTCTTCGGGCACACCGAAACGTCCCATAGGAGTGTGTGAGAGGATTTTGTCTGCACGTGCAGAGGGTGTTCCGTCGGGATTGAAGAGAAGTGCACGGTTCTGATTTGTGCAGAAGAAGCCGGGAGCTATGGCGTTAACACGGATACCAACCTTTGAAAAGTGAACTGCAAGCCACTGTGTAAAGTTGGAAACTGCGGCTTTTGCACCGCTGTATGCGGGGATTCTTGTAAGAGGACGGAAAGCATTCATGGAAGAAACGTTGATGATGCTTGTGCCTGTCTTCTTAGCCATATCCTTGGCAAAAACCTGTGTGGGGATAAGTGTTCCCAGGAAGTTAAGATTGAAAACAAAGGAAATTCCGTCGGGATCAAGGTCAAAGAATGTCTTGATGCCCGATTCTTCTGCGATGTTTTCAAGGTCGCCTTCTTCAAGATAGTCCTTGGAGGTTGAGCCTTTGGGATTGTTTCCGCCTGCACCGTTGATAAGAATGTCGCAGGAGCCCAGCTTTGCATCGATTTCCGCCTTTGCTTCTTCCATGCAAGCCTTATCAAGCACGTTGGCTTTAACTGCAATTGCTACGCCGCCGTCAGCGATGATTTCGTCTGCAACCTTCTGAGCTGCTTCAACGTTAAGGTCAAGAACGGCAACCTTTGCGTTGCACGCTGCTGCTGTCTTAGCAAAACCGGAGCAAAGAACTCCGCCTGCGCCTGTTACTACTACTACCTTGCCGCCAAGGTCAAGGTTGAAAGGTAAATTTTTCATAGTCTTTCTCTTTTCTATAGATATTTAAGTGTTTTGTGTTGTTTAGTAATAAAGGGACTTACCAGCCGAGAGACTTGAGGTAATCACGGCTCATCTTAGCGGCTTCCAAACAAGGAATGTCGTAGGTGTTGTCCTGTTCAACGATAACGTATTCAGCGCCGCTTTCAACGGCTGCCTCGAGGATTGCGGGGAAGTCCTGCTTACCGCTTCCTACGGGACGGAATTCAAATTTTGAGGAATCTTCCATCTTGGCTGCATCTGTGCCAATAAGAGCATACATATTTTCGCTCTTGGAGCCTACGAAGTCCTTGAGGTGAACAACGGGGCATCTGCCTGCGTATTTTCTGATGTACTGAGCGGGAACTTCACCGCCGATGTTTACCCAGCAGGTGTCAAGCTCTGTCTGAAGATTTTCCACAGCTGTGTTGGAATACATATAGTCAAGACCGTATTCGCCGCTTTCAAGCTTAACAAATTCGAAGTCGTGGTTGTGGTAAAGGAGCGTAATTCCGTTATTGTGGCAAAGAGCACCGAATACGTTTATGCAGTTGAGAACCATATCAAAGCCTGCATCGCCGGGACGCATACCGTCTGCAAGGTAAGGAACAGCCATATACTTGCAACCGATGGTTTTGTATGTATCGATTATGCCCTGAGGGTCTTTAAGCATCTCGACAAAGGGAACGTGTGCGCAAACTGCCTTGAGGCCTGCCTTGTCAAGCTCTGCGCGGAACTGCTCGCCTGTAAGTCCGAAAAGACCTGCGGGTTCTACATAATCATAGCCTGCATTTTTAACTGCAGCAAGTGTTGCGGGAACACTCTTTTCCATTTCGCTTCTTACTGTGTACAGCTGAAGTCCTACGGGTAATGTTTTCATATTAATGTCTCCTTGTGTATCCCCCGTTTTCGGAGGTTTATTTTTATGCACCTTAAGTATAGCACATTTATCGGGGAATGTTTTAATTGTTCGTAAATTTTGCAATAAACATTGGGTAACAACGTTTGATTATTAACAAACTTTAGATATTAATGGCTGTCGAATATGACGAAAAGGTAAACATTCCTGTCAATACTTGATTTGTTCACTTGATATATATATAATGTAAGTTGAATATATATACAATCGAAGTATTGTGTCTACTTGTGCGGAAAGGAGGTTATGCTTTGGCTGAGGAAATCAAGCAGATTGATAATGACGGCACGAATGACGGCGATGAAACAAATGTTCTAAAAGATGGATTGAATGTTTCACGTGAAACATTTCCCAAAGCTGATGGCGGTCAAGCTTTCTCAAATCGTTTGAAAAGCAAAAAAAGCAGACCGCCTGCCGATGACAGCAGACGCCTTGAAAAACAGCTTGAACGCAAGGAAAAGGGAGACGGAATGAGGCGTGTCGGCGGAATTGCCGATAATAACCCGTATGATTTTGATAATCCCGGCGTAAAGGAGCTGTACAGAAGCTTCAGGGGTAACGGACTGTCAAGGCTTGAAAGCTTGTATAATGCGGTTTATCTGCGTTGCAGTGATAATTACTATTCGTCAGGCGTGGGCGTCAAACGAAAATACGAAAACATATACCTTCATCCAATGTCGTGGTTTTCAAACGCAACAACCATGTGGAGGCATAATAAGTGGTCGGTGGCGTTGAAGCTGCTGGAAGTTCCCGTTTCACTGAGTAAGGCAAAGCGAAAGGCGGCGACGGCACTTAAGACGGCAGGAGCAAATCTTGCAAAGGGCGCTGAATCGTCGGGAAAAGTGGGGAAAAGTGCGGCGAGTCTTGCCACGGTTATGGTGTTGTGTGCTACAGCAGCAGTTGGTGTGTATTGGTGGAATGAGGCTTCGTCGGATATGACAAAGCTTCCGGTACTAAAGCTGTATATTGACGGCGAGCACGTTGGAAATGTGCAGACCATTGATGAGGTGGCGGCGGCGAAGCGTACGGTTGAAAGCTCTATTTCCATGAGCCTTGGTCTGAATTACGCAATGGAGTGTACATTTGACTATGAGGCGTCAAGGGCTGAAAAGGCAGATGTTCTCAACGAAGCAAAGCTGAACAAGGTGCTTCACGAAGCGGCGCACGAGGAAATGGTGCTGGGATATTGCCTGTATAAAGGTGATTTGCCTGTATGTGCCGTTGAGGATAAGAGGCTGCTTGACTACTGCCTGAACGAAAGCATAAAGCTGCGGTTTCCTGAGCTTATGGCTGACGACAATGTACAGAACATCGGATATAAGGACTTTATTATACGTCAGGGCGCTTTTCCAAAGTCGCTGTTTGTTGATGCGACATCGCTGAGAGCGTTGCTGTCTCTTCCGCCTATAGATGAAAACGGAACTGCGGATAAAACGGTTGAAAACCCCAATCTTTACGTAGATAATGCGCTTATCACCGATGGGTATGCTTCGGGAATGTCAAGCGATGTCAGCGGATATGACAATCTTCCGTCTGCTTTGACAGTTACGATGGAAGCAGTTGTTACAAGAACTGAGGCAGTAACCGAGATTCTCCCCTATGATACCGAATACATTTACGATGAAACGCTTCCCGAAGGTCTGACGTCCTCTGTCAGCTCGGGACGTAACGGCGTACGTAAGGCAACGTATTCTGTTGAATACACCGACGGCAAAGAAACATCACGGCGTCTCTTGGGCGAGGAAATTATTGATGAGCCTGTAAAAGCCGTTAAAAAGCTTGGTACAAGACCGTTGACGGAGGAAGAAAAACAGTATAAGTCCACGGGAACGTACATTTATCCCAGTCAGGGCGAGATTTCAAGCTCCTTTGGCTGGAGACGTCTCGGCGGTCACAATGAGTTCCATAAGGGACTTGATATGAGAAGCGATAAAGGCCTGGATTTGATAGCTTCTGACGGAGGTACTGTTATTCAGGCGAGGGACCGAGGCGACGGCTACGGAAAATGTATTCTCATTCAGCACGACGACGGAACGATTACTCGTTATGCTCACTGTTCTGAGCTGTTGGTTGCGGAAATGCAAAAGGTTAAGCAAGGACAGCTGATAGCTAAAATGGGATCGACCGGATATGTGACGGGCGTGCATATTCACTTTGAGATTATAAAAGACGGCAAGGTTGTAAATCCCATGGATTACCTTGGTGCACGAAAATGAAATAAAAGTTATACAATTGCATACAATATATTATTAATAAAACTATTATACTTAAGAAAGGATTTTTAACATGAAAAAGAATATTTTTGCCGCAATTCTTGCGGGACTTGTAATATGCACAGCGGTTGCGTGCTCCAAGACAACAACCGAAAACAACGATGATTCGCACGGTAATAACACAGAGGTCTCTCAGCTTTCCGAAAAGCCTCAGTTTCAGATGCTTGTAAAGGATTATCCTATTTCGGTGACAGATAAGAATGATGAGGGGCTTGTTTATGTATCGGGAACTGTTCGTAAAGCTTCTGTTGTTGCTCAGAGCAGAGAGTTTTCAGATATAACCAAGAACATTAACAGCGTTCTTCTTTCTGCTTATAACAGAAACAAGACAAGCGGTGACGAAATTCTCGATATTGTATCCGAAGCCTTTACAACCGAGGGCTTTGACGTGTCAACTGCCATGTTCCCTTGGTCTATCGACACAAACTATGAACTTGTCAATAACAACGGAACTGTTGTGACGGTGAAGGAAACGGTTGATTATTTCGCAGGAGGTCCTCATCACACAGTTAGCACTTACTACTACAATTTTGACTGCGCCGACGGTAAGCATCTTACTCAGATTCTGTATACAGAGGGCGATGATGCTCAGAGAGATGCCGCAGATGAGCTTATATATAATAAATTGAAGGAAAAGTACGGAGAAGATGTGATCAATTACGATTATATTCAGTCTTCTTTTGTTGAAGCGGCTGTTGATACTTGGTATTTTACAGAAAACGGTATCAACGTTTACTTCAATCAGTATGAAATCGCACCTTATGCGGCAGGCGACTTTGAAATTGAAATTACAAAAGCTGAGCTTCCCGAAGCTGCACTTAAGTATTTTGAAGGCTAAAATATGATTTATTATCTTAACGGAAAACTGGCGGAGCTTACACGCCAGTATGCAGTGGTCGATTGCGGCGGTGTAGGCTACAGTGCAATGATAACGGCGGCAACATATGAAAAGCTTGTTTCTGACGGGGCATTTCTTCCCGGCGGAGAGACTGCGGATATAAAGGTTAAGCTTTTTACCTCGGTTAAACTGAGAGATGAGAGCGTATTTGATGTGTACGGCTTCTATTCCCGTAAAGAAAGCGTGATGTTTTCCTTACTTCAGACTGTTTCGGGTGTGGGACCTAAGGCGGCACTTGCCATTCTTTCGGTTATTACTCCCGATGAAGTGTGTGCGGCGATACGTCAGGACGATATACGCCTTATTTCAAAGGCGCAGGGCGTGGGACAAAAGGCAGCTCAGAAAATCTGCATAGACCTGAAGAACAAGATTGATGCCTTTGTGCTTGAATTTGGTTATGACGGCGAGGAAAATGTTTCACGTGAAACAATTGCCATGACCGTTGAAAATGATACCGAAAACCATAAGCTTGCCCTTGAGGCTTTGGTGAATCTGGGTTATACAAAGGCTCAGGCGCAGAAAGCACTGTCAAAGGCTGAGGGCAATACTGTTGAAGAGCTTATCAGGACTTCCCTGTCTCAGCTATTCTAACGGAATTTTCAGAGGATATTTATGATTAAAAGCAGTAGAAATAACGATAACGAACAGGAATATGATTTCGAAAGCAGAATTGTAAGTGCAAGAACCTGCGAAGAAGACGAGCGTGAGACCGAGGTTTCGCTGCGTCCCAAAACTCTCGGTGAGTATGTAGGACAGGAAAAGGTCAAGGAAAAGCTGTCTATTTCAATGGAAGCGGCTAAAATGAGAGGCGACAGCCTTGACCATATTTTGCTTCACGGACCGCCCGGCTTGGGTAAAACCACTCTTGCGGCGATAATTGCGTCGGAAATGGGCGTAGATATACGCATTACGTCAGGACCTGCCATTGAAAAGCAGGGAGATCTTGCGGCTCTTCTTACCAATCTGAAGCAGGGTGATATACTGTTTATCGATGAAATTCACCGCCTCTCAAGGCAGGTAGAAGAAATTCTCTACCCTGCTATGGAGGACTATAACCTTGATATTATTATGGGTAAAGGTCCGTCTGCAAGAAGTATTCGACTTCCCTTGCCTGCGTTTACGCTGATTGGTGCTACTACAAGGGCAGGACAGCTAACGTCTCCCCTTCGTGACAGATTCGGTAACCTTTACAGGCTTGAAATGTATACCGACGAGGAGCTGTGCGATATTGTGGTCAGAAGTGCTGAGCTTCTCGGCATTAATGCAAAGCCTGACGGTGCGTTTGAAATAGCCCGCCGTTCCAGAGGTACTCCGAGAATAGCTAACCGTCTGCTTAAACGTGTTCGTGACTATGCTCAGGTGCGAGGCGACGGTGTTATAACCAAGGATATTGCGTCCAAGGCACTTAATATGCTTGAAATTGACGACCTCGGTCTTGATAACACCGACAGACGTATGCTGGAAGCCATTATTGACTTTTTTGACGGAGGCCCCGTGGGACTTGAAACCCTTGCGGCAACCATCGGCGAAGAAGCAATAACGCTTGAAGATGTGTATGAGCCGTACCTTATGCAGCTTGGTTTTCTTAACAGAACTCCTCGAGGCAGAATGGCTACAAGACGTGCTTATGAGCACTTAGGACGTCAGTATACCGAGGGAAAAAAAGGTATGCCTTCAGGTGACGGAGGTCAGGAGTCCATTTTCGGTAATATATAATAATGAAGGAAAATTCATAAAACGGGCATAATTTCAGCCCTAAAGGAATAATAAATGGCTGTAACTAAAAAGGTAAAGCCGGGCTACAAGGCTGCGGCAAAAAAGGAAAAATCGGCAAAGCAAAAAAGTGAAAAACGCTTTTACCACTCCCCTGTCAAGAAAAATTCTGACGGTACGGGTGCTGTGAAGGAGCATAAAAAAACTACCCGTGAAAAGCTCCAAAATAAAACCGAGGCAACAGCGGGCGCATCAAATGCAAGAGAGCTTGCAAAGGTAATACAATGGTTTCCCGGACATATGACCAAGGCTCTGCGTGAAATTGAGGACAGTTTAAAGCAGGTGGATCTTGTTCTTGAGCTGTGCGACAGCAGAATCCCTGTTTCAAGCAGAAATCCCAAGGTTAAAGAAATTGTGGGCACAAAGCCGTATATTACCGTGATGAACAAATGTTCTCTTGCCGATCCTGCGGTAAGTGCACGCTTTAAAGCACAGGCGGCAGAGGAAGGTCACCGCATAATTTTTACCGACTGCATGACAGGTCAGGGTATTGATGAAATCGTTCCCGCAATAAGAAACGCTCTTCGTGAAAAGCTTGAGCGTTACGAAAATAAAGGAATGAAGAAAATTCCCCGCGTAATGATTATGGGTGTTACAAACTGCGGTAAAAGCACCCTTATAAACAGGCTTTACGGCTCTAAGAAGGCAAAAAGCGAAAATCGCCCCGGTGTAACAAGAACACAGCAATGGGTAACGGTTGAGGATAAAGTTGATTTACTGGATACGCCGGGTGTTCTGTGGCCCAAGTTTGAGGACGAAAATGTAGGTCTTAATCTTGCATTTACAGGTGCTATCAGGGACGAAATTCTTGATATAGAAAGCATTGCCGTACTTCTGACGTCAAGACTTATGGAAAAGTATCCTTCATTGATGTTCAACAGATACAAAATTTCCAGAGAAGATGTTGAGGATAAGCTTCCACACGAAATTTTTGAAGCCATCGGTAAAAAAAGAGGACTTCTCATTTCGGGCGGAGAGGTTGATTATCCCAGAACGGCAAGAATGCTGCTTGATGAATTCAGAGACGGTAAAATCGGAAGAATTACTTTAGATTAAGTGTACAGATATACTATGAGTAAAAAAGAAGAAAGACAGCCGCTCAGCTTTGAATATGAAAAAACACTGCTTGAAGACGGTAAAATTGTCTGCGGAACTGATGAAGCAGGCAGAGGACCGCTTGCGGGAAGAGTGTATGCGGCGGCGGTGGTGCTTGACACGGAAAACGCCGACAAAGAATACTTAAAGGTGCTTGACGACTCCAAAAAGCTGTCGGAAAAGAAAAGAGAAGCACTTGAAGTGCTTATAAAAGAGGACGCAGTTTCCTACTGTGTAGCCTACAGCACCGTACAGGAAATAGAACAGACAGATATACTTTCCGCTTCTTTACACGCCATGAGAAAAGCGATAGACGGACTTGGTCTTGACAGAGCTTTAACGCAGGAAGAGCTTGAAAAGCTTGATGTTGAAAGCATCGGCGGAAAAGCCTTGACGGCGGACGGTGTAATTGTTGACGGCAATCAGGTGCGTTCCTTTACAATTCCTGCAAGGGCAATTGTGGGCGGTGACGGAAAGAGCTTTACCATTGCGGCGGCGTCTGTACTTGCTAAGGTGGCAAGGGACAGGTATTGTCTTGAGGTACTTGATAAAAAGTATCCGCAATATCTTTTCAGCAAGCATAAAGGATACGGCACAAAGCTTCATTACGAGGCGGTTGATAAATACGGGCTGTGCGATGAACACAGAAAGAGCTTTTTTAAGAAGTATTACGGTGCAAAACAGAATGAGACAGAAAAGTAAGAGAACAGTTGGCAGCAGCGGAGAAAATTATGCATCCATGATGTTGTCAAAGGAAGGCTACAGCATAATGTGCAGAAACTATACCTGTCCCGAGGGAGAGGTTGACCTTATTGCAACAAAGCAGGACGCAATCTGTTTTGTTGAGGTAAAACTGCGCAGTATATCTTCAGGCGACAGTGCGGCAGGTGCTGTTGACAGCGAAAAACTATCTAAAATCAAAAAAACCATGGAGTATTTTCTCAACGAGTACAAGGACAACATTTATGTAAATTCCCTTGTGCCGAGAATCGATGTTATTGAGATTTATACCGGAAAAAGTATGGTAAAAAAATATTGCCATATCGAAAATATCGGTTGATAACGGAGGTGACGGCTTTGCTATCACTGTTTGACTTACATTGCGATACAGCCTATGAGATGTACCGTACAAAGCAGGAGCTGTTAAAAAACAGCCTTGGTGTGGATTTGGAAAAGTATCGGGTATTCGACAAAAAGGCGCAGGTTTTTGCCATATGGTCGGACGAGGCTCTTGGCGATGACGAAGCATATGTCAATTTTAAGCACGTTTCCCTGGAATTTAAACAACAAATAGAGAATAACAGCACACAGGTCTGCCTTTGTTCCGACGGCGCACAATTGGATAGTGCCTTAAATGAGGGAAAAACGTGTGCAATAATGTCGGTTGAGGACGCAAGGCTTCTTGGCAACGATTTGTCAAGACTTGAGGTTCTTTACGATGAGGGTGTAAGGATACTGACGCTTTGCTGGAAGGGAAAAACGGTTATCGGCGGAAGCTATGATACCGATGAGGGACTTACGGACTTCGGCTTTGAGGTGCTAAAGGAATGTGAGCGGCTGGGTATTGTTGTTGACGTTTCACATATGTCTGAAAAAGGCTTCTGGGACGTGGCAAATAAGGCACAAAAGCCTTTTATTGCTTCCCATTCCAATGCAAATCTCATATGCTCTCACAAGAGAAATCTTACTGACGTTCAGTACAGAACGGTTGCTTCCTGCGGAGGCATTGTGGGCGTAAATCTTGTTGCAAAGCATCTTGCAAAGGCATATGCCGAAAGCACTCCCGATGACAACACGGTACTTGGAACGGTGTGCTCACACATTGAGCATTTTCTCGAAATAGATGACAGGGCTCTTTGTCTCGGTCTTGATTTTGACGGAACAGAGCGGCTGCCGGGACTTGAAGATGTATCAAAAATTCCCGTGCTTTATCAGGCACTTACCAACAGAGGTCTGGACGAATTGGTTGCAGACAGTGTATTTTTCGGAAATGCACACAGATTTTTTAAAACAGCTTTGAATTAGATTTTCACATAAAGAAAGGAACAGTAAAATGAATTACTACAGCACAAGAGACATTGAAAAGCTTCATCCAAAAACAGCCGCACAGGTTATCAAGCAAGGCCTTGCAGAGGACGGCGGACTTTTCCTTCCCGAAAGTATTCCTCAGATAGACCTTGATTTTATTAAAAATATCGGCACACTTCCCTACTGCGAAAGAGCAGCAAAGGTGCTGTCGCTTTATCTTACAGACTATACTTATGAAGAGCTTCTTGACTGTGCAGCAAAGGCTTACGGCGACAATTTCGGCGAATTTGCAGCACCTGTCAGCAGCTTTATCGGTGATGACCTGAGAGTTCTTGAGCTTTGGCACGGTCCTACCTGTGCTTTTAAGGATATGGCGCTTCAGATTATGCCCCGTCTTCTTTCACTTGCACTTAAAAAGACAGGCGAAGACAAGACGGCATACATTCTTGTTGCAACCAGCGGTGATACAGGTAAGGCGGCTCTTGAAGGCTACAAGGATGTTGACAACATCAAAATTATGGTGTTCTATCCCGAAGACGGCGTAAGCGATATGCAGAAGATGCAGATGGCTACTCAGGAAGGACAGAATGTTTGCGTAACAGCCATAAAGGGTAACTTTGACGATGCTCAGACAGGCGTAAAGAAGATTTTTGCTGATGAAGAAGCAAAGAAGGCTCTTGCAGAAAAGAACTGCTTTCTTTCAAGTGCAAACTCCATTAACTGGGGCAGACTTGCACCTCAGATTGTTTACTACATCTCTGCATACGCAGACCTTGTTGCAGAAGGCGACATTGAGCTTGGCGAAAAGGTTGACATTACCGTTCCTACAGGCAACTTCGGTAATATTTTTGCCGCATACCTTGCAAAACGCATGGGACTTCCCGTAAACCGCTTCATTTGTGCTTCCAACAGCAATAACATTCTTACAGACTTCCTCAACACAGGCGTTTACGACAGAAACCGTAAGTTCTACACCACAATTTCTCCTTCTATGGATATCCTTATTTCCTCAAATCTTGAAAGACTTCTCAGCTACATTGCAGGTGCTGCAAAGACTCGTGAATATATGGAAAAGCTGTCTAAGGACGGCGTATATGCGGTAGAGCCTGTAATTTTAGACAAGATCAAGTCTGAATTTTCCGCTTACTGCTGTGACGAAGAAAACTGTATGGAAACAATAAAGAGCACCTTTGGCAAGTATTCTTATCTTTGCGATCCTCATACTGCTGTTGCGGTAAAGGCGGCTCATATGTATCTTGAAGAAAACGGCAAGGGACTTAAGAATATTGTGGCATCAACAGCAAGCCCCTATAAGTTTGCGGCAGATGTGCTGATTTCTCTTGGCGAGGAAGTGCCCGAAAGCCTCAAGGATGTTCTTACAAAGCTGGGCGATATTTCAAAGACAGAAATCCCCGCACCTCTTGCAAACCTCTTTGGCAAGCAGGTGAGATTTACAAAGTCCGTTGAAAAGTCACACGAAAGTATGCTTTCCGAAGTTCTTGCATTTTAATTGATTTTTATATAAATTGGGACGGAAGGAGGTAATGCTGCAATCATGGATAAAGCAAACAGTAACAATACCGTAAAAGGCATGGTAGACAACATTACCTACCATAATCCCGATAACGGCTACACAATATGTACAATAGACTGCGAGGGTGAGGAAATCACCCTTGTAGGCTGTATACCCGCAATTAATGAGGGTGAATATATCTTTGCCGAGGGTGTGTGGAAGAACCACCCAACCTACGGCAGACAGTTCAGCGTTGAAAGCTATAAAAGAGAGCTTCCTGCCACAACCGATGCTATTTTATCCTATCTGTCCTCGGGCGTAATCAAAGGCATAGGTCCTGTTACTGCAAAAAGAATTGTTGACAGATACGGCGAGGACACCTTAAAGGTTATTGAGGAGCACCCCGATTACCTTGTGGATATAAAGGGAATATCCCCAAAAAGAGTAAAGGAAATCAGCGAAAGCTTTAATAATCAGTACGGTATGCGTCAGGTTATGCTTTACTTTGAAGGTATGCTGTCGCCAAGGCTGTCATTGAAGGCGTTTAAAAAATGGGGAAATGCGGCGGTCGACGTGCTTCGCAACAACCCGTACCTTCTTTGTGAGGAGCTTGAGGGCATCGGCTTTGAAAAGGCGGACGCCATGGCAAGAAAGATGGGTGTTCCAAATGACAGTCAGGAAAGAATTGCCTCAGGCATAAAGTATCTTCTGTCGTTGGAGCTTTCACGCAACGGACATTGCTATATATCTCTTGAAAGTCTTCTGTCAAAGACAAGCACCGTTCTGTCGGTGTCCTTGCCTGATGTTGAAGAAGTGGTTGCCATACTGTCACAGGGCGGTGAGCTGGTGGCGGTAAAAGGAGCTGACGGAGATATACAGGTATACTTGGAAAAGGTGTACCGTACCGAGAGATTCTGTGCCGAAAAGCTGTTGCTTCTTGACAGATCGGCAATAAATATACCCATTAAAAACATTGATGAAGAAATAAGCAGAGTAGAAAAGGAGCAGGGCATTGAGTTTGCACCGCTTCAGCGAGAGGCTGTAAAAAATTGCGTAACTCAGGGCGTTGCCGTGGTTACGGGAGGACCCGGTACGGGAAAAACCACCGTAATACGTGCAATTATCGAAATGCTTAAGAAAATAGAGGTTGACTTCTGCCTTGCCGCACCTACCGGCAGAGCTGCAAAGAGAATGTCTGCTGCAACAGGCTTTAAGGCGACCACAATTCACCGACTGCTTGAATGCAGATTTGCAGGCGAGGGCGAGGATGAGGCGTCTTTTGGCAGAGACGAGGATAATCTGCTTGATCAGGATGCGGTAATTATTGATGAGGCATCCATGGTGGATTTGTTTTTGTTTTGCAGTCTGCTGAGAGCCATACGCCCCGGTGCAAGGCTCATAATTATAGGAGATGCCGACCAGCTTTCACCTGTGGGAGCAGGCGATGTTTTCAGCGATGTAATTAAAAGCGGCTGCTTTGAGGCGGTGAGGCTTTGTGATATATTCAGACAGGCAAAGGGAAGCAGTATTGTCACCAATGCCCATCTTATAAAGGACGGAAAAATGCCGCTTCCCGATAACAGCAGTGACTATTTTTTCCTGAAAAGAGAGGGAGCAAAGGAGCTGCAGCAGCTTATTGTACAGCTTTGCACTTCCCGTCTGCCTTCGGCTTACGGCTTCGATGCACTTTCGGATATACAGGTCATATGCCCGTCTCGTAAGGGCGAAGCGGGAACGGTGGTGCTCAATAACATTTTGCAGAGTATACTGAATCCGCCTGCAGTGAACAAAATCGAGCATAAAACAGGTGAAACAGTGTTCCGTCAGGGCGATAAGGTTATGGCGGTACATAATAATTACGACATCGAGTGGACGGACGAGGACGGACAAAGCGGCTGCGGAATTTTCAATGGGGATATAGGCATAATTTCCGAGATAAACCGTGAAGAGCAATGCTTTACCTTGCGTTTTGACGACGGAAGAGTTGCCGTTCTTGACTATGCCTGTTTTGATGACCTTGAACACGCCTATGCAATAACGGTGCATAAAAGCCAGGGAAGCGAGTATAAATCGGTAATTGTTCCGCTGTATGACTGTCCTCAGGGATTGCTCAGCAGAAATATGCTTTACACGGCACTTACCAGAGCGGAGAAAATTGCAATTCTTGCAGGCAAGCCCGAGATAATGTCGCTGATGGTGTCAAATGTGAGGAAAAACACAAGAAATACGGGACTTGAACGTATGCTGACATCAGCCAAGAAAAAAGAAACAAATAATCAATAAAGCCCAAGGGAGATTTGAATAAAATGATTAATACCAAAGAAAAATTAGAGCATCTTGAAAGAATAAAGCTGTTCACTCTTGATATGGACGGCACAATTTATCTTGATTCAACACCTCTCGAGGGTGCCATAGATTTTTGCAAAAAGCTTGACAGTATGGGAAAGCTTTGCTATTTTACTAACAACACATCAAAGAATCCCATGGATTACGTTGAAAAGCTTAATAAAATCGGATTTCCTGCCGAAAGACGCCATATTATGACATCGGGAGACGTTACAATTGCTTATCTCAACAAGTATCATAAGGGCGAAAGTGTGTACCTTCTGGGTACAAAGGCTCTTGAGGATTCCTTCCGTCAGGGCGGAATTGAGCTGTCGGAAAATTCAAAAATCGTAGTTGTTGGCTTTGATATGACTCTCACCTACGAAAAGCTGGAAAAGGCTTGCACCTTAATCAGAAACGGTGCTAAGTTCTATTCCACACACCCCGACATCAACTGCCCCACAGCCGACGGATTTATTCCCGACAGCGGTGCAATTTGTGCGGCAATTCAGCTTTCAACGGGTGTTGCACCTAAGTTTTTCGGTAAGCCCAATGCCGAAACCGTTGAAATGCTTGAGCTTAAAAGCGGACTTTCAAGAGATGAAATCTGTATGGTTGGTGACAGACTTTACACCGATATTGCCCTTGGCAAAAAGAACGGTATGCTGTCAATTCTTGTTATGACAGGCGAAACCACACAGCAAATGCTGGACGAGGCTGAGGGCGATAATGTACCCGATCTTGTTTTTGACAGAATATCGGATATACCTGTACACCAATAATCGGGGAAGGAAAAACCATGAGTTTTCTTGAAGAACTTGAAGCTTTAACCGAAAAGCTTGTGAAAACCGTTACGGTCAGCGGATATGAAAAGAAAAGTGCTGCTGCTGTGCTTGAAATATGCAAAGAGTACGCAAAAGATTGCTTTGATGAAGGCTATGTCACCAAAAGCAAAAGTGTCGTGCTTGTAAAGAAAAGCAAGGGGCAAACCAAGTACAGTCTTGCCTTTGATGCTCACCTTGACACGGTAGGCTTTGCTGTGTCGGAAATCTGCGAGGGAGGATATTTAAAGACAGTGCCTATGGGCGGAATTGACGTAAATATTCTGCCGTCAAGCGAGGTATTGATATGCGGAAAAAAAGAAATAAGAGCAGTTTTCTCATCTGTACCGCCCCATCTGTCAACGTCGGACAAGCTTCCCGAAATCGGACAGCTTCTTGTGGATACAGGCTTTGAAACAAAACAAGAGACGGAAAAGTATGTGGAAATCGGCACACCTGTTGTGATGTATCCTCATTTTACAAAGCTTCTTAACAACAGAGTTTCGGCTACGGGACTTGACGACAAAATCTGTATAACAGCAGTGCTGTATGCCTTGAAGCTTCTTAAGGATATATGCCTTGAAAACACCGATATATACTGCTATTTCAGCAGCGGTGAGGAGAGAGGCGGTAACGGCTCATATCATATGTATAACGAAGTATGTCCCGATGCTGCCGTTGTGCTTGACGTTAACTTTGCCAAGGAAAAGGGCAGTAAGGACGGCGAGTACGGCATTTTGGGCAAGGGTGCGATGACATCTGTTTCAAGCGTTACAAGCAAGGCACTTACAAAGGCTGTTATTGACTGTGCAAGAAAAAATGACATACCTCTTCAGACGGTCCTTGAAATGACATCTACAGGTACAAATGCAGACGTTGCTCCAAGAACGGGCTCGGGATTTGCTTCGGCGGTGCTGTCTGTGCCGCTAAAGTATATGCATTCCTCCGTTGAATGTGCAAGCCTTGACGATGTGGTAAGTGCGGCACGTATTCTGAAAGAGCTGTCTTTGGAATATGATAAAACGCCTGTAAGTATACCTGTATACTATAAAGGAGGTGCTGACGGTGAGCTTTAAGTATTTTGACAAAAAAGGCTTGGAGCTTGTTGAAAGGCTGTGCCTTTCCTTCGGTGTGTCGGGGTATGAGGACGAAACGGCAAGTATTATAATAAAAGAAATAATTGATAGCTGCGACAGCGTTATGAAGGATGCTGTCGGAAATGTTATAGCCTATAAAAAAGGCACATCACCTACAAAGAGAGTCATGGTGTGCGCCCATATGGACGAGGTTGGCTTTGGGGTAAAGCACATCAACGAAGACGGCACGCTGGACTTTGACCAGGTTGGTATGGTAAATACCGTGCTTCCGTCAAAGAAAGTTGTAGTTGGACGTGACAGAATAAAGGGCATTATCAGCGCAAGACCTGTTCATCTTTGCAAGGATAAAACAAAGGCTTGTGCTGTAGGCGACCTTGTGATAGACATAGGAGCAAAGGACAGAGAAGAAGCGGCGGCTTTAGGGCTTCTTGGCGAGGGAGCGTGCTTTGACAGTGATTTTGTATATATGCAGGGCGGTCTTGTAAAGGCAAAAGCGCTTGACGACAGAATTGGCTGTGCAATACTGTGTATGCTCACAAGGGAAAGCTTCAAAGAGGATATGTACTTTGCTTTTACCGTCGGTGAAGAGCTTGGCGGTGTGGGTGCTTCGGCGGCAACACACAGAATAAACCCCGATGTGTGCATTGTCGTTGAAGGAACAACGGCGTCCGATCTTGACGGAGTTCCCGATAAGGATAAGGTGTGCAAGGTCAGAGGCGGTGCGGTGTGCCCATTTATGGACGGCGGTACGCTGTATGATAACGAATTATATACCTGTATACACAACTATGCAAAAGAGCATGATTTGAAAATACAGGTCAAATCCAAAATTGCAGGCGGAACGGATGCGGCGAAAATTCAGCGAAGTCTTGGCGGAGTAAAGACGGCTGTAATATCCTTGCCTTGCCGATATATACACACCTCGTCAAGTGTTGCGGCAATTGAGGATATGGAAAGTATGTATGCCATTATTAAAGGCGTGTGCACAGAGGCACGTTTCTGATTGGAGAAATAAGAATGAGTTTATTTGAAAAGATAGCGGTTTGTCCTGCTGTTCCCGGCAAAAATGAGAGAATGACAAACCTTTTAAGAGACGAATTTTCCTGCTTTGGCTGTAAAGAAAACACCGACGGTATGGGAAACGTGTTTTTCAGCAAGGATTTCGGAGAGGGAAAGCACGTAATGCTTTGCTCGTCAATTGACATAGGCGGCGTAATTGCAACCTACATTGAAGGAAGCAAAATATATGTGGGTGCTCTGGGTAAGAGCGATATGATGCAGATTGCATTTTCAAAGGTAGTGTTTGAGGGTGCAACGGGTGTTCTTGTTGCTCCTGACGCATATAATGCGGGCACGGCTCTTACGGATTGCTATGTTGAAACCTATGATAAAAATATTTCGGACAAGGTTCAGCAAGGCGACAAGGGATACTTTGATATACCCTTAAATACCCTTGAAAACGGAGCTTACTGGGGATACGGTGCAGGCGAAAAATGCGCACTGTATACCAATGTGAAGGCGACGGCAAAGCTTTTCGGCGAAGACGGTGGGGATATTCTTAAAAAATACGGCATCGGAAAGGTGACAGCGGCGTTTCTCTCTCAGGGAAGCCTTATGTCACGGGGTGCGCTTACCGCCTGCTACGGAAAAAATCCCGATAAGGTTATACTGTTCTCGGCAAAAAAGAGCACAGACGGTGTGACACCTGAGGATAAGTATATTATAAAGCTGCACGACAGAGCTTTTTCTGCTGACGGTGAGCTTACGGCTGAAATTTGTGCGTATCTTGACGAAAACGGTATCAGCTATAAAAAAACGGTGGAGGGTGACGGAGATACTGCACTTGCTTCTCTTTCTCAGGCAGTGTCATGTCCTGACTGTGCAAGCATCTGCGTTCCTGTTTTCCATAACCGTGTGATAGTCAGGTAAAAAAACTTGCATTTTTACCGTGTGTGTGATATAATAATACGATAATTACTTTACGAAGAGGAAAATACATGGCTCAGTTCAATTATCCCGAAATGGGCGAAAACAGAATAAAAGATGTGGGAGTTATTGAAAACTGCGTGTATTCCCAGCTTATGTCACAGCAGAGAAAAGAGCACTCTCTTTTGTACCACCTTTTGTATGCGGTATTTGCAGGTATTCTCGGATACCTTGCTGTTGACAGCGGTATTCTCGGCACGTTTGCCGGAGTGGGTACACTTGCAATGTTCCTGTTTCCTGCACTTTTTAGCTATACGTTGTTGTTTTCACCTATGTTTTGCAAGGCGTTGGGTACGCTTTTGCCGCTTGTGCTGTATGGAGTAAGATTTTTTGCCATACCGATGGCTTATGACGGCTATGAACGCTTTGTGCTGTCGTCGATCACTTACTTTATGTGTTTTGTGACGGCTGTGGTGTTTTGCGTTACGGCATACGGAAGAAAGACAAAGCTGTGGTGCTTTACGGCGGTGACAGCGGTAACGGCGTCGGCTTTTCTTGTTGCGGGACTGATTTTTCTTATATACACTAAGGGAAGTGCTGACATATCACTTGCCGTTGGAATGATAAATGACGGAATAAATAATATGACAGCAACCTTTAAGGAAGCACTTGTGCAGGAATTCTCCGACAGCAGCCGCTTTGAAAGCTTTAAACTGTTGATTCCCGAAATAGGAGAAATGACAGAGGATACGGCGGCGTCATTCCTTGCAGAGACCTTTAAAAGCAGTCTTTCCACACTTAAAATGCTGATCCCGTCGCTGTTTATTCTTTCGTGTATGGTTTACGGCTTTATTTTTACGGAAATTTTTTCGCTGGTGGCAAAGTATCATAAGATGCCGCTGTTTGTTTGCATTATGGACAGACATTGGTGCTACAGAATTCCGTCAAGCTGTATTACGTTTTTCGATATAATTTTGCTGTTTGTCATAATTGGAAGTATTTTCGGTTTACCTTCAAGCGTTGCGGCATCGGTTATGAATCTGCTTCTCATAATGCTTCCCGTGGTGACAATGGCAACCTTTAAAGCAATTCACTTTTTCCTGTACGGCTCGCTCCGTTCAAAGGCAGTAGCATATCTTTTGTGTGCTGTTATAGCAGTTGTGCCGATGATGTTCCTGGGAATGTGGGGATATCTTCTGCTTTGCTCGCTGGGAGTTTCTTTTGTGGCACAGAGATACCGCATTGAAGGCGAGGCAGCAAAGGTAAAAATCAGAAGCGACACAGAGCTTATGCTCATAATGTGCGGTTTAAAAGAAATACCCGTCAGGAACGACGGAACGCAAAAACCGCAAACAGACGGCGAAGAAACAGAAAACGGCAGTATTACCGACAATAATCAGGACGGCGAAAATTCCGACGGTGCACATTAAGCACCCATAACATAAAGCAAAAATCCTTTTCGGAGGTGACTTTTTTGAAGAACTACGGCAAATTTATGAAGATCATAAAAAAGCGAAGAATTGCCATGTATGCTGCCATAATACTTTTTGCGGCGGCAGTATGCTCTTCCTTTATCAATAAGAGTGCATTTGCGGTAAACTCTGCGGCGTTTGCGGTATATTCGGCACTTTTTGCTTACACGGTAATCCGAGAGGCTAATTCTTCAAGACTTGCTTCGGACAGTCCCATGCTTTCGGCAATGACTCTTGATTTTGTTACGGGACTTTCAAAGCCTGTTGTAATAGTCAACAAAAACTGTGAAATCACCTGGTATAACAGACAGTTCCTTGAGCTGACAGGCGTGAAGGGTGCGCTGTACGGCAAAAATATTGCCGAGGATATCAGCCATAACCTTAATGCCGCAAGACTTTTCAGTCAGGAAAACTGCGAATTCGAAATAACCTTCAATGAAAGACAGTATCGTATTAACTGCAGTAATGTGCTTTCCTCACGTAAGAGCTACTGCGTTATGATGTGGGATGACTGTACGGAGCTTCACAGAACAAAGCTGCTGCTTGATTCACAGGACGCAATATGCGCTTTTATTGTAATTGATAACTTTTCGGAAGCAATGCAGTTTGTTCAGGATAAAAGCAGAACGGCGGCAGCCGTAATCGGCTCGGCACTTGACAGATGGTGCGTATCTCTCGGCGGCATTATAAAGGAATACGACAGAGAAAAGTACATGATTGTTTTTGAAAAGGGCAAGCTTGAGCACCTTCAGGAAAACAAATTTGACATACTTGACACTATTCGTTCCATCACGGTGGACGATGCTGCAATGCAGTTTACCGCATCAATCGGTATCGGTGCAATAAGCGGAACTCTTACGGAAAAGGAAGCGGCAAGCCGCGCGGCGCTTGATCTTGCACTTCAGCGAGGCGGCGACCAGGCAATTGTCAAAACCGAGGCGACAACAGAATTTTACGGCGGCAGAAGCCAGACGGTGCAGAAAAAGACAAAGGTAAGAAGCCGTGTTGTTGCAAACGAGCTGTGCTCACTGATTAAGCAAAGCTCAAACGTGCTTGTTATGGGACATAAGTATGCAGACCATGACTGTATTGCATCAAGTGTTGCCGTGGCAAGAATAGCAAAGCATCTGGGCAAACAGGTAAACGTTATTGTAAATATTCACGACTTTAACCTCAAGGCAATTTTCAACAGTATGAGAGGTGCTGATGAATATAACGATTTGTTTATTGACAGAGAAAACGCACAGGAGCTTATGAGCTCGGATACACTTCTTGTAGTGTGCGACGTCAATAACGTAAATCTTTTTGAAGTGCCTGAAATTTACCTTGCCTGCTCAAAATTTGTGGTAATTGACCACCACAGAAAGACGGCAGAATTTACAAATGAGCCTGAGATTGCATATATCGAGCCTGCAGCATCGTCGGTATCAGAGCTTATGTGCGAAATTCTGGAACAAATTCTCAACCCGGGTGATCTTCCTGTTGTGGAAGCCAACCTTATCTTCTCAGGTCTTATACTTGATACCAAGCAGTTTACCAAGAACACAGGTGTCAGAACCTTCGGTGCAGCACAGTATCTGCGTGGCGAGGGAGCAAACCCCTATGATGCACAAAAGCTCTTCAGAACAAGTGCCGAGGATTTTATGAGAGAATCGCTGTTTGAAAACAATATACAGATTTACCGTGAGTGTATTGCAATTTCCACCTATGAATCGGACGACGGCAGAAGCAGTGACAGAATTGCGGCGGCAAAGGCGGCAGACCGACTTCTGTCAATCGAAGGAGTATCGGCTTCCTTTGTGCTTTGTACGGTGGGCGAGGAAATCAGCATAAGTGCACGAAGCGACGGAAACGTAAATGTTCAGCTTGTGCTTGAAGCACTTGGCGGCGGCGGACACTTTGATTCGGCAGGAGCTCAGGTTAAGGAAACCTCAATGGCAGAAACGCTCCGCCTGTTGAAGCAGTCCATAGACGATTATCTTAATGTTGCCTGACAGGGCAAAAGGAAAGAAGTAAATTATGAATACTTGCAGAATTATATCCTTTGCCAACCAAAAGGGAGGCGTTGGAAAAACCACAAGTGCCGTAAATATTGCGGCGTGCGTTGCGGCACTGGGCAAAAGAGTGCTGCTTTGCGATTTTGACCCTCAGGGAAACGCTTCAAGCGGTGTGGGTGTTGACAAAGCGGGAGAATATACAGTATATGATGTGCTGATGGGTGAAAACCCGTATGAAGCACTTGTAAAGACGGAATATGAAAACCTTGACTGTCTGCCCTCATCTATGAGCCTTGCAGGTGCAGAGCTTGAAATAGCAGACGAAAACAAGCGTGAAGCAAAGCTTAAGACGGCACTTGATATGCTCCGTCCCGATTACGATTACATATTTATAGACTGCCCTCCGTCGCTGGGACTTCTTACAATCAACGCTCTTTGTGCTTCAGACGGCGTAATTGTGCCCATGCAGTGCGAATATTTTGCACTTGAAGGCTTAAGCCAGCTTATGAAGACGCTTTCCATTGTAAGAAACAAGTATAACCCACGTCTGTCTCTTGACGGAGTTGTGGTTACAATGTTTGACGGCAGACTCAATCTTTCTCTTCAGGTGTTGGAGGAAATCAAAAAGCATCTTCCCGGTAAGCTCTTTAAGACGCCTGTTCCAAGAAACGTAAGGTTGTCGGAAGCACCAAGCTACGGTATGCCCATCAAATACTACGATAAGCACTCAAAGGGTGCGGCGGCGTATGACAGTATTGCGGCAGAGCTTGTTGAGAGGTTTTAATTCCAAAGGAGAAATAAATGAAGCATAATACAGTTAAAATTCTTGCCGCATTTTTGATGGCAGTATCGGTTTTGCTTATGTATTCGGGCTGTGAAAAGCAGGCAGAGGAAGCTTTGCAGGACAACAATGTGCCTGTTGTAAATGTGACTGAGACCGAAAATGAAGCTGAAGTGTCCACAGAGAATGAAACACAGCAGGAACAGGTGCAGCAGCCTGAGACACCTGCTTTCATAAATCCGCTGTCAGGCGAAGCCTGCAGTGAAGAAACTGTCAGCACAAGACCTGTTGCCATAATGATAAACAATATCAAGGCGGCAATGCCTCAGATTGGAGTGTCGGAGGCGGAAATAGTATACGAAATACTTGAAGAAGGCGGAATAACAAGACTTCTTTGCGTATATAACGACTATAAGAGTATTCCCGAAATAGGCTCGGTGCGCTCGGCAAGAGATTATTATATTGATGTTGCAAATGCACATGATGCCGTTTATGTTCATGCAGGCGGAAGCGTTTACGCAAAAGAAGCGCTTGCAACGGGAAAAACCGACCATCTTGACGGTCTTTACCTTGACCACTTTTACAGAAGTGCCGAAAGACGTAAGACAATGGCAAAAGAGCATACCCTCATGATAAGCGGTGACGGCATTGTCAAGAATATGCAGACAAAAAAATACAGACAGACAACCGATGCCCCCCAGCCTCTTGCTTTCGGTGCACACTGCCCGAGTGGTGAGGACGCCGTTTATGTTGAAATTCCCTTCTCAATGGCGTTTAAGACAAATCCCTATGCCCTTTCATTTTTCAACTATGTTCCCGAAAAGGGTACGTACAGTAAGGCACATTACGGTACAGACCACATCGACGGCGATGACGGTGAAATTCTGTCCTTTACCAACCTTTTAACCTTGGAGTGTGCTCACAGCGTAATTCCGGGCGATGCCAACGGCTGTATCAAGGTAAACTTTACGGGAAGTGGCAAGGGTAAATATTTTACAGGCGGAAAGTATAAGGAAATAGTGTGGAAAAAGCAGTCGAGAACGTCATCCTATACGCTTTATGAGGCTGACGGAGAAACGCCTCTGTTGCTTAATCCGGGCAAGAGCTATATTGCAATAGTTCCCATAAACACCAAAATAACCGTCAAATAGTTAAGCAAATAATTTCACATAGAAGGACTTGAAAAAATGAATGAAAAACTTTTAGTGGCAGAAAAGCTTATGGCACTTATCCCCGATATGACAGCCGAGGATATTGCGGCAATGCTTGAATATCCTGCCGACAAAAAAATGGGAGACCTTGCGCTTCCTTGCTTTAAGCTGAGCAAGATTTTGCGTAAAGCGCCGCCTATGATTGCAAACTCCCTTAAAGAAGGCATCGATGCCGATGAAAGCTGCAAGGGCATTTTCGATGACGTGCAGAGCGTTAACGGATACCTTAACTTCTTTATCAGCAAAGGCAGCCTTGTGAAGGATCTTGAGGCAATCTTCACTAACGAAAACTATGGCTCAAGTGACAAGGGTAAGGGCAAAACAATAGTTATTGACTACTCTTCACCCAACGTTGCAAAGCCTTTCCATATAGGACACCTGCGTTCCACAGTTATCGGTCAGTCCATAAAGAATCTGCATAAGTTCTGCGGATATGAATGTGTTGGCGTAAACCATTTGGGAGACTGGGGCACACAGTTCGGTAAGCTTATTGTTGCATATAAAAAATGGGGCAGTAAAGAAAGAATCGAAAACGGCGGAATTGATGCGCTTGTGGAAATATATGTTAAATTCCACGAGGAAGCAGAAAAAAAGCCCACTCTCAATGATGAGGCAAGAGCGGCATTTACCGCAATGGAAAACGGCGACGAGGAATGTCTGTCTCTTTGGAAGTGGTTTATTGAAATTTCCATAAACGAGTACAAAAAGACGTATGCTCTTATCGGAGCGGATTTTGAAAGCTGGAATGGCGAAAGCTTTTACTTTGACAAGACAGACAGAGTTGTAAGTGAGCTTCGTGAAAAGCAGCTTCTCACTGTGGATGACGGTGCTGAAATCGTCAAGCTTGACGATTATAATATGCCTCCCTGTCTTATTCTCAAATCCGATGGCTCAACAATCTACGCAACCCGTGATATTGCGGCGGCTATTTACCGTAAGGAAACATATAACTTTGATAAGTGTATCTACGTTACAAGTGCAGGACAGTCACTTCACTTTGCACAGTTCTTCAAGGTTATCGGTCTTATGGGCTATGAGTGGGCAAAGGATATGGTGCACGTGCCCTTCGGTACGGTAAGTATTGAGGGTGCAAAGCTTGCAACAAGAACAGGTAATGTTGTGCTTCTTGACGATATTTTCAAGACAGCAACGGCAAAGACTCTTGAAATCATAAATCAAAAGAATCCCGATCTTGAAAATAAAGAAGAGGTTGCAAGTGCTGTCGGCGTTGGTGCTGTTGTGTTCCACGACCTTTCCAATAACAGAATCAAGGACGTAAACTTTATGTGGGACGAGGTGCTTAACTTCGACGGCAATACAGGTCCTTACGTTCAGTATACCTACGCAAGATGCTGCGGCGTGCTTGAAAAGTCACCCGAAACACTTGAAATTAAGCCCGAAAACAACTTCGTTCTTACCGAAGAAGCAGAGGCTAACCTTATCAAGACCTTAAAACTCTTCCCCGATAAGGTTGAAAGCGCAAGAAAAGAGCTTGAGCCCTCCTTTATCGCAAGATATCTGCTTGATGTTTGTGCAGACTTTAACCGTTTCTATCACGATTGCCCCGTACTTAAGTGCGAGGATAAGGCGGTAAAGGACACACGTATTGCGCTTGTTAAGGCGACAAGCATTGTTTTAAAGAACGGACTTACGCTTATCGGTCTTAAGACACCTAAAAACATCTGATAAAAGCTAATAAATAATTTTTAAGGAGATATATTTATGTCAGGACATTCCAAGTGGAAAAACATTATGCACAAGAAGGAAAAAACCGACCTTCAGCGTGCAAAGGTATTTACAAAAATCGGTAAAGAAATTGCAATGGCAGTAAGAGACGGCGGTCCCGATCCTGCGTCAAACTCAAAGCTTGCTGACCTTATTGCAAAGGCTAAGGCAAACAACGTGCCCAACGACAACATTGACCGTGCCATCAAAAAAGCAAGCGGTGCTGACGGCGGAGTAAACTACGAAGTAATTATGTACGAGGGCTACGGTCCTTCAGGCGTTGCGGTAATTGTTGAAACAACAACCGACAACAGAAACAGAACAGGTGCCGATATGCGTCACTACTTTGACAAGTACGGCGGAAACCTCGGACAGACAGGCTGCGTGTCCTATATGTTCAGCGACAAGGGTGTTATTGCCATTGATGCGGAAGGTATTGACGAAGAAAAGCTTATGGAAGATGCGCTTGAAGCAGGAGCTGAAGACATTTCCGGTGAAGAAGGCGTGTTTGAAATTACAACAGAGCCCTCCGACTTTTCTGCAGTTGCGGCTGCTCTTACCGAAAAGGGTTATAAGTTCATTTCCGCAGAACAGAGTAAGATTCCCGCAAACTATGTGACACTTGACGATGAGGATGCTGTCAAGAATATGGAAAAGCTTCTTGATATGTTTGACGAAAACGATGACGTTACAAACGTTTGGCATAACTGGGAACAGGAATAATTTTACATTTAATTTTCTCCGATTGGTGCTTGCCGTCGGAGAATTTTTTGTGCTCAAAACATAAAAAGAATACAAAATTTACATTTGTCTATTTAATAAAATAACATTATTGTGTAAAATAGTAGACGGAGTACTGTTTGTACACAAAATGAAGGGAGAAATGAAAAATGGATTGCTTATTCTGTAAAATAATTAACGGAGAAATACCCTCATCAAAGGTTTATGAGGATGAATACGTATATGCTTTTAATGACATTAACCCCATGGCACCCGTTCATGTGCTGGTTGTACCTAAAAAGCATATAAAAAATGCCGATGAAATTGACGGCGAAAACAGCCTTTATGTAGCTAAGATTTTTGAAGCTGTTGCAAAAATTGCAAAACAGACAGGTCTTGAAAAGGGCTACAGAGTTATAACAAACTGCGGCGAGGACGGCTGTCAGTCGGTAATGCACCTGCATTTCCATATTCTCGGCGGCAAGAAGCTTCCCGAAACCATGGCGTAAATTATTGAGAACAGCGAGGAAACATAAATGGAATACTACAGACTTAAGGTTGCAGGTCTGGAAAGAGATTTGCCCATATGCCCCCTTAACGATAAAATATCAATTGCAGGCTTTGTTATGCTTGGCGATTATGAGCTTACAGAGGCCTGTGCAAAGGCACTTCTTGAAAAGCTTCCTCAGTTTGACTATATGATAGCACCTGAGGCAAAGTCCATAGGACTTATCAATGAAATGGCTCGCCTTTCGGGACAGAAAAAGCATTTTGTTGCACGTAAGGCACTTAAGGCTTATATGACAAAGCCTCTGTGCGTTACGGTAAACTCCATTACCACAAAGGGCTCTCAGACGCTTTATCTTGACGGTGCCGATGCGGATATGATAAAGGGCAAGAGAATAGCGATAATTGACGATGTTATAAGCCTTGGCGACTCAATAAGAGCCGTTGAAGAGCTTGTTACAAAGGCAGGAGGAACAGTTGCCTGCCGTGCGGCGGTGCTTGCCGAAGGTGATGCTGCCGACAGAGACGATATCATTTATCTTGAAAAGCTGCCCCTTATATTCAACTGATGTCACAAAGAAAATTAAAGGCGGCTTTCTGTACCTTGGGCTGCAGGGTGAATCAGTACGAAACACGTGCTGTTGAAGAAAGCTTTGAGGAAAAAGGCTTTGAAACAGCAAAGTTTACCGATGAATGTGACGTATACGTCATTAACACCTGCACAGTAACGGGCGAAAGCGACAGAAAATCACGACAAATGATACGCAGAGCCGTAAAGAACGGCAAAGGTAAGGCTGTTGTTGCGGTAATGGGCTGTATGTCTCAGGTAGATGCAAAGGCGGCGTCGCAAATTGAGGGCGTGTCAATAGTGCTGGGAAACGGCGAAAAGATGACCTGTGTTGACAGGGTTATGGCTCTTATGGGGACAGTCGGCGGCGAAGGAAGCGTTGATAACAGCCTTGTACCCGATATATACGGCTATGACAGTATAGAGGCAATGTCTGTTAAGGGAAGCGACAACACACGTGCGTTTCTCAAGGTGGTTGACGGCTGTGAAAATCATTGCTCCTACTGTATTATACCGTCGGCAAGAGGCAAGGTGCGTTCCAAAAAAGCACAAGATGTTGTAAATGAATGTTTTGACATTACCGACAAAGGCGGCTGCCGTGAAATTGTGCTTACAGGCATAGAAACGGCGGCATACGGTAAGGATATTGGCACAGACCTTGCAAGTCTTGTTGAGAAGGTATCGCAGGTGGAGAAGGTAAAAAGAATCCGCCTCGGCTCGCTGGAGCCCACCGTGCTTAAAGAGGATTTTGTGAAAAGACTTTCCCGAATTCCCCAATTTATGCCTCACTTTCATCTGTCTTTGCAAAGCGGAAGCGACAGCGTTCTTGCGAGAATGAAGCGTAAGTATAATACAAAAATGTTTTACGAAAAACTGTGTCTTTTAAGGAAGTATTTTCCGCTTTGTCAGGTTACCACCGATATAATTGTGGGCTTCCCCGGTGAAACTCAGGCGGAATTTGAGCAAACGGTTGAGTTTGTGAAAAAGTGCGGATTTCTTTATGTGCACATTTTCCCGTATTCCGACAGAAAAGGCACGGCGGCAAGTGCAATGGAAGGTAAGCTTTCGGAGCAGACAAAGCAGGAGCGGGTAAAAGCTCTGGAAGACGTGATGTATAGGGTGAGGAATGAAATTCTGACGGAGTATCTGGGAAAAGATATGCACATTCTCTGTGAAACAGACAAGAACGGTTATTACCATGGATATACAGAAAACTATATTGAAGCAAGAGTAAAAAATTGCGGCTATAAGCCAAACGATATTGTAAAGGTGACACTTATGCACATAGAAAACGGCGGAGAATATGTCACAGGCACATCTTTGGAGGAATAAAATGGACAGCATTATCAAGGCGGAAAACTTAATATTTTACTACTCCGATGAGCCTGATGCACTGTCGGGAAAGGTGATTGCGGCGGTAAACGGCATTTCGGTTGAAATTGAAAGAGGCTCTTTTACTGCAATTATCGGGCATAACGGCTCGGGAAAATCCACCCTTGCAAAGCTGCTCAGCGGCGTGCTTTGTCCCACAAGCGGACGTGTTACGGTGTGCACCGAGGAAGGCGTATGCTACGATTGTGCTGATGAAGCACATAACCTTGACATAAGAAAAACGGTGGGAATGGTGTTCCAGAACCCCGATAATCAGCTTGTTGCGTCCATAGTTGAGGATGATGTGGCGTTTGCACCTGAAAATCTGGGTGTTGAACCAAAGGAAATAAGAAAACGTGTTAACGCTTGCCTTGATGAGGTGGGGCTTCGGGAGTTTTCGGGACACGATACCCATAAGCTCAGCGGCGGACAAAAGCAAAGAGTTGCCATAGCAGGTATACTCGCAATGAATCCCAAGTGCATAATATTTGACGAATCAACGGCAATGCTTGACCCAAAGGGAAGGCAGGATATACTTGACGTTATTATGAAGCTTAAGGAAAGCGGAGTTACGGTGGTGCTTATCACTCACTATATGAACGAGGCGGCAATGGCGGATAAAGTGATTGTTGTCCACGGCGGAAGAAAAGTATGTGAGGGAGCGCCTTGCGAGGTCTTTGCCAAAACAGAGCTTCTTTCGGAATGTTCACTTGAAGCACCCCAGAGCACAGAGGTGTGGCTGGAGGTTACAAAGGCGCTTGGAGTGGAGAATGGCGGCTGCGTGATAAATACGTCACAGGCCGTTGAAAGGATAGCACGCCTTCTTGAAAGCAGTGGCATAAAGCCGACAAGAATAAATTCCGAGGGGGAGAAAAATGCTTGAATTTCAGAATGTATCGCACGTATACGGCGTAAAGACTCCCTTTGAAAAAACGGCGGTTGATGATGTTTCCTTTAAAATTCCCGAGGGCAAGGTGACAGGTATTATCGGTCATACAGGCTCGGGAAAATCCACACTCTGCCTTATGATGAACGGACTTTTAAAGCCCACAAGCGGAAAAATCCTCTTTCACGGAAAGGATATTCATGAAAAAGGCAGCAGTCTTCGAGACCTTCGCTTTAAAATAGGACTTGTTTTTCAGTACCCCGAATACCAGCTTTTTGAAGAAACGGTGGAAAAGGATATTGCTTACGGACCTAAAAATATGGGACTTTCCGAGGAAGATATACAGGAAAGAATACAGTATGCCGCACATTTTACGGGACTTAGCGACGAAATACTGAAAAAAAGTCCCTTTGAGCTGTCGGGCGGACAGAAAAGAAGAGTGGCGATTGCGGGAATTATTGCAATGGACCCTGAAATTCTGGTGCTTGACGAGCCTGCGGCAGGTCTTGATCCCAAGGGAAAAAGCGAAATCTTGGGCGGTCTTTGCGATTTTCAACGCAAAAGAGATAACACGATGATTATTATTTCCCACAGCATGGAAGATATCGGTATGTACAGCGACAATATAATTACCATGTCAAAGGGAAAAATACTGCTTGAGGGTACTCCGAAAGAGGTTTTCAGTCAAAGAGATACCCTTATAGAAAACGGACTTTCCGTTCCTGAGGTTACGGAAATTGCGGCACAGCTTAAAAAGCTGGGTTATGATATTAATGACGGATGCTTTACGGTAGAGGACGCATCAAAGGAAATTTTAAAGCTTTTCAATAAGTGAGAAAAAGTATTGGCGGAGGCGAAATCAAGACGTGAGTCGGAAAAACAATGAAGTTGATATGACGCAGGGGCCCATATTTAAAAATATGCTGATACTTGCGCTGTCGGTCATGGCAACAAGCATAGTTCAGCAGCTGTTTAATACGGCAGACCTGCTTGTTGTGGGACAGTTCGGTGAAAAGGGCGGAATTGCATCGGTAGGTGCCTGTTCCAGCCTTATAAACCTGATGATAAACTTTTTTATAGGCTTGTCGGCAGGAAGCGGAATAGTTATGGCACGGCACTACGGTGCAAAAAACACAGAAGAAGCAAGCAAGTGTCTTCATACGGCTGTGTGCTTAAGCTTCGCAGGAGGTATGGTGCTTGCGGTTATAGCGTGGTTTGCGGCACGTCCTTTGCTGACTTTGCTTGATACACCTACGGAGAACAACGTTCTTGAGGGTGCAGTTACGTATATGAGAATTTATTTTCTCGGTATGCCCTTTATTATGCTGTTTAACTTCTGCTCGTCAATTCTGAGAGCTGTGGGCGATGCAAAGCGTACCTTCGTTTACATAGTACAGTCGGGTGTAATAAACGTAATACTCAATCTTGTTTTTGTAATTGTACTCAAAATGAATGTAGCAGGCGTTGCACTTGCCACAACAATTGCCCAAGGGTACTGTGCGGTAAGATGTATAATATGCTTCCTTGGATATGACGGCGTTCTCAAGCTGTATCCCAAGAAGCTGAGAATATATAAAGATGCCATAGTAGACGTTGCAAAGCTTGGAATACCGTCGGGAATACAAAGCTCGCTGTTTTCCTTTGCAAACGTATTTATACAGTCAAGCGTAAACTCACTTGGAGCTGCCGCCGTTGCAGGAGCTGCTGCCGCACAGAATATCGAATACTACCTGTTTTTCTCGTCAGACGGCGTTACCAACGCACTTCTTAACCATACCAGCCAGAACTTCGGTGCAAACAAGCCCCAACGTATAAAAAAAGCGGCGTTTTATGCTTCTGCAATGATACTTGTGGCATCAGGCGTTATAGGAGTGCTTGTGATTATCTTCGGCAAAAATCTTTTGGCACTTTACAACGTTGTTGATCCTGTAGAGGTAAAATTCGGACTTGAAAGAATGAATATTATGGCTGCAACACAGTTCCTGGGCGGACTTATGAATGTAACCGCCTCACTTCTCAGGGGAATGTTTAAACCCGTTCCCGCCATGATATTCTCAATTGCAGGCATATGCGGCGTAAGACTTTTGTGGATTGCAACGGTGTTTACAAAGTATCACACGCTGACGGTTCTGTTTTGGTCATATCCCATCAGCTGGGCGCTCAGCTTTGTGGCACAGGGTATAATGGCGGTTTATTACTTCAAAAAATACAGTAAGAAAGTTAAATTGCTTGAACAGGCAACTGCTGTGACGGCATAAACAGGAGGCTTTATTATGAGATTTTTCTTGAGATTTCCCGATAACAAGTCAAGGGCACTCACCTTCAGCTATGATGACGGTGTAAGACAGGACGGCAGATTTATGGAGCTGCTTAACAAGTACGGTCTGAAAGGTACATTCAACTTGAACTCAGGCTATCTCGGCAAAGATTCTGCAAGCGGAAGATTTTCCGAAGCTGAGCTTGTTGAAGCTTACAAGGGACACGAAATAGCAACCCACGGCTATCAGCACCCATTCTTTTCAGAGCTTCCTCAAGAGGCGGTTTCCTATGAAATTGTCCGTGACAGATGGGAGCTTGAAAGAATTACGGGTGAAATTATAAGAGGTCATGCTTATGCCTACGGCAACACAAGCGACAAGGCGGTTGAAATTCTCGGCAATGCCGGAATTGCTTATGCAAGAACAACACATGCAACCGGCAGATTTGATATTCCCGGGGATTGGTTAAGACTTGATCCCACCTGCCACCATTCGACGCCTGAAATGTTCAATCTTATTGACAAATTCTTAGAGCCCATAGATAAATACGGCAGACCAAAACTTTTCTACATCTGGGGACATACATATGAGTTTGATAATAACGTTGAAAGAAATAACTGGGACTATGCCGATGAATTTCTCTCAAAGCTTTCGGGACACGAGGACGATGTGTGGTATGCAACAAACATAGAAATTTATGACTATGTAACCGCATACAGAAGCCTTGTTTTCTCTATGGACTGCAAGAGAGCACATAATCCTACTTCAACCGATGTGTGGCTGGTTGATATGTCCAATCAGGATAAGGAAATCAAGATTCCTGCAGGCTGTACCGTTGAGCTTTATTAATGGTACTTTTTCTCCCCGAAAGGGGAGATTTTTTTGCTTAAAAACAGGCGAAAATCAAAAAATCACCAAAGAATTGAATTTAATTTATACCTATGTATTTAATTTGACATATTTATGTAGTATAATAACTTGATAAAATATGTTTATAAGGAGAAGTATCACAATATGAAAAAGACAGTGTGTGCGGCACTTGCCGTTCTTGCGGTAAGCTTATGCCTTGTTTCCTGTAAAAACGAAGAAGCAAAAGAAGGAAATATGCTTGTTTCTCCCGACAACGGAGGATATACCTTTGAAGTTCCCGCATCCTGGGAAATTTCACGCACCGACGGTATGGTAGCAGTATATAATCCCGATGATGCCACAAAGGTAAATGTTACTTCATACAAGTTTGATAACGGTATGCAGGAGGTTGTAAGCTCTGCCGATTATTGGGAAATATATAAAGCAAAGTTTGAAGATACCTTTGACAAAATAAACGTAAATAAAGTCGAGGAAACCAAGATTTCGGGAATAACGGCACAGCACGTGTTCTATACCGTAGACCTTGGGCTTGACTCCTTTAACTGTCAGACGGTGCTTGGCGTATACGATACAGATGTTTATGTGCTCACTCTCACACAGGGCGCAAAAACTGACGCAAATGCAAACGTATACATCGATTACACCCAAGATTTTAAGGAAATTGCAGATTCCTTCAAAATCGGATAAATAAACAGTTAAAGAGGTAAAATAAATGTCAATTATTACAAAGTTGTTCGGCACAAGAAGCGAAAGAGAAGTTAAAAAGCTTCTTCCCATAATAGAAAAAATCGAGGCACTTGACGAAAAGTTCTCCGCTATGAGCGAAAAAGAGCTGAGAGGTATGACGCAGGTGCTCAAAGCAAGACTTGCAGACGGAGAAACGCTTGACGATATTCTTCCCGAAGCCTTTGCAACGGTGAGAGAAGCCTCGTGGCGAGTGCTTGAAATGAAGCACTTTCATGTACAGCTCATAGGCGGTCTTGTTATCCATCAGGGCAGAATAGCCGAAATGAAAACAGGTGAAGGTAAAACCCTTATGGCAACGCTTCCCGCATACCTTAACGCACTTACGGGTAAGGGCGTGCACATTGTTACGGTAAACGATTATCTTGCACGCCGTGACAGTGAGTGGATGGGTAAGGTTTATAACTATCTCGGCCTTTCGGTTGGACTTATTGTTCACGGTCTTACACAGGCACAGAGAAAACAGGCTTACGCTGCCGATATCACCTACGGTACAAATAACGAGTTCGGCTTTGACTATCTGAGAGACAACATGGCTGTCAACAAGGAAAGCCTTGTGCAGAGAGGTCACGCTTTTGCTATTGTGGACGAGGTTGACTCTATCCTTATAGACGAAGCAAGAACTCCTCTTATTATTTCAGGCGAGGGTGACGCAAGCACAGATATGTACGCAAAGGCGGATAAGTTTGCCGCTTCCCTTCGTGTTCACGTAATCAAGGAGCTTGACAATAAGGAACAGCAGGACGATATTGACGGCGACTATATCGTTGATGAAAAGAAAAAGACGGTTGTTCTTACGGCAGAGGGTATCAAGAAGGCAGAAAAATACTTTGGCGTAGATAACCTGTCGGATACAGATAACATCACGCTTTCCAACCACATCAATCTTGCCATACGTGCAAGAGGTGCAATGAAGAACGATGTTGACTATGTTGTAAAGGACGGCGAGGTGCTGATAGTTGACTCCTTCACCGGAAGAATTATGCTGGGACGCCGCTTCTCCAACGGTCTTCATCAGGCGATTGAAGCAAAGGAAGGCGTAAAAATCAAGAACGAGTCAAAGACTCTTGCAACAATTACTTTCCAGAATTTCTTCCGTCTTTACAATAAGCTGTCGGGTATGACAGGTACGGCACTTACCGAAGAAGAGGAGTTTCAGGAAATCTATAAGCTTGACGTTGTTGAAATTCCCACCAACCGTCCCATGCAGAGAAAGGACGAAAACGACGTTGTTTACAGAACGGTAAGAGGAAAGTACAACGCAATTGTAAAGCAGATTAAGGAGTGCCACGAAAAAGGTCAGCCCGTGCTTGTGGGTACTGTTTCCATAGAAAAGAGTGAGCTTTTGTCAGCCATTCTCAATAAAAACGGTGTTCCCCATACCGTGCTTAATGCAAAGTTCCACGAAAAGGAAGCTGAGATTGTAGCACAGGCAGGTAAATACGGTGCAGTTACCATTTCCACCAATATGGCAGGCCGTGGTACCGATATTATGCTTGGCGGTAATGCGGAATACCTTGCAAAGAACGAAATGAAAAAGATGGGCTATGAGCCTGAACAGATAAGCGATGCAACAAGCTATTTTGAAACGGACGACGAGAGCGTTTTGGAACTTCGTAAGATTTACAGCGAGCTGTACGCACGTTTCAAGGCTGAAATTGCACCTGAAGCAAAGAAGGTGCAGGAAGCAGGCGGTCTTTATATTCTCGGTACCGAAAGACACGAAAGCCGCCGTATCGACAATCAGCTGAGAGGACGTGCCGGACGTCAGGGCGACCCCGGTGCATCACGCTTCTTCCTTTCACTTGAAGATGACCTTCTCAGACTTTTCGGCAGCGAAAAAATAGCAGGTATGGTTGAACGTCTCGGTCTTGATGAGGATACACCCATAGATGCTGCAATTCTGTCGGGCACAATCGAAAATGCACAGAAGCGTCTTGAATCAATGAACTTTGAAAGACGTAAGAATGTGCTTCTTTACGACAACGTAATGAATCAGCAAAGAGAGGGCGTTTACAAAAAGAGAGCCTCTATTTTGCAGGGCGATGATGTTAAAGAGCTTATCGATAAGTGGATTGGCGAATATGTTGAGCAGGGCTGCGAAAGCTTCCTTGTGGGTGAGACTGTTGAAGAATGGAATCTTGAGGGACTTAGAGGCTACTTCTACGGAATCCTTACAGATGATAATGACTTCAAATATGACGATAAGCAAATCCATAAAATTACCGAGGATAAGATTATTGACGAGCTGCTTGACCGTGCAAGAACAAAGTATGCAGAAAAGGAAGAGCTGTTCCCCGACGGACATTTAAGAGAAATCGAGAGAATTGTACTTCTTCGCAATATTGACCGTCATTGGGTAGACCACATTGACGCAATGGATGACCTTGAAGACGGTATCGGACTTCGTGCATGGGGACAGAAGGACCCTGTCAAGGAGTATCAGTTTGAAGCGGACAATATGTTTGCGGATATGAACGATGCCATCAAGGAAGAAACGGTAAAAATGCTGCTTCAGGTTATGCCTGCATCGACTGTAAGACACGCAGGTGTGGGACAGATGAATGAAGCACGCAAAACAATGCCTGCGGGACCTGTTCCCGGCGGTATGACAGGAGGAGTTGCAGCTCCCACACAAAGAGAAAACGTGTATGGCAGAGCGGCAAAGCCCGAACAGGAAAATAAAACTCCCTACGTAAAGCCTGCAAGCGAAAAGGTTGGCAGAAACGATCCGTGTCCCTGCGGCAGCGGCAAAAAGTATAAAAAGTGCTGCGGACAAGGTGCTTCGGAGGAATAAAAAATGGGCTTCGGACTGATTTTTTTAGGCTGGGTGACATTGCTGTTCTTTAAAATAATGCCTGTAGGTATTGTGGGAACACTTGTGATGTACAAAGGTCTGTGCAAGCTGTCGGACTACGGAAAGAATTTTGTACGGGCAAAAAAAGCGTGTCTTGTGCTTATGCTGTACTTTGTGCTTTTCGGGGTAATGCGGACACTTGATATAACGGGTGTGTTCAGATTTACACAGGTTCTGGTGCTGGTATATGCTGACGAAATTTTTTACTATGCGTCACTTCTTGTGTTCTCATACTTTCTTTACAGAGGGCTTGGCGATATATCACGTCAGACAGGCTTTGAAAAGGGCATAAAAAGAGAACAGAAATGTATATCGCTCCTGATAGTTTTTGTGCTGTTTACGGCAGTAAGAATTGTGTGCTACTTTTTCGGCGTGGAGATGTATCTGCGTTTTGCAATGCTGGTGTATGAGCTGTTCTGGCTTGTATACAGCGCAATGTATATTTATTCCTGCTATATGATGATAGCAACGCAGGAAATAATTGACGAGGAAAATAAAAAAATGCGTGAATACGACGAAAAGTATTCTATGCTTAAAAGAAAGAAGAAATAATCCGACTTTTCGGATTTGGAGGAAAAGGGCTATGTTAAGACAGGGACTTCTGGGAAAAGAACAGGCTATAGTCAGCCACAGCAACAGTGCACTGGCAGTTGGAAGCGGCTCTCTCGAGGTGTTTTCAACTCCATCTATGATTGCACTTATGGAAAGTGCGGCGGCAGGAAGCGTCAAGGCTCACCTTGAGCCCGGCAAAACCACGGTTGGTGTTTCCATAGAGGCAAAGCACATTTCAGCAACACCTCTGGGTATGATGGTGTTCTGCGAAAGCGAGCTTACAGAGGTTGACGGAAAAAGACTTGTGTTTAAAATCACCGCTTTTGACAAACACGGCGAAATCGGTTCTGCAAGACATGAAAGAATGATTGTGGATGCAAAGCGTTTTATGGAAAAGGCGGCATCAAAAAAGGAGTTAAGGCATGAATAACAGCCCCGATAAACAGAAAAAAACTGTCTCACAGGAAAGAAAAGACGAAATAAAAAGTGTCAAGGCTAAGGAAAAAAAGCTTGTAAAGAAGCTTATTTCCATAGTGCTTGCGGTGTTTGTTCTGCTTGCAGTGTTGCTTTTTGTCCTTGACAGATGTGAAAAAGGTGCAAATTCACTTGAAGATGTGACTATAGAGCAGATCGATGAAATCTATCCCACATTAAATCCTTATCCTGCAGAATTTGATAAGGACCTGTCGGAATATAATCCTGTTTTGATGTATACAGGACCTGACGGCAATTCCTATTCAATAGCAGATATACCCGAAATAAACAAAAACGAGGCTCACCGATTCTTTGAGAAATATTTTGATATACTGAAAAAGGGTGACTTCACTTCCTACGGCGGACTTTTTACACAGTCCTATAAAAAAAATCCCCGCGGATTTGAAAAGGATTTTTCCCGTAAATTTCCTCCTCAGGAGCTTTACGATATCAAGGTCAAAGAAATGCTCAGAAGCACCGACGGCACGGTGAAGTATACCTATGAGGGTAAGGAGTGCTTCTTCGGATATTATCTTGTAAGCTATAAAATCCACAGAAATGATGGCTTTTTCAGACGAGATTTGTATGCCGAGGGCGTAGAAAGACCTCTTGTTTTTGAGCTTGTAACCTTTAATAAGGATACACCGCAGGAGCAGACCTTTATAAAAAACATTTATACCGAAAGCAGTATACCCCTTGAAGGGTAACAGGTGAGGATTCAATGAAAAGCAGACTTATTCTCATATTTACGGGACTTGTGTTCTTCTTCAACCCTTGCTATAATATGCTGGACATAATGCCTGATTTTATCGGTGCAATCTTGATAATGTCAGGGCTGGGCGGATTTATCTACTTTGACGCAAATTTTGCCGACGCACACAGATATGCAAAGTACCTTTTGTGGATATCGGTGTTAAGACTTGTTTTGTGCGTGTGGACGGCTTCGGGACACTGGGACTACGTTATGCCCTTTACCTTTGTGGCGGTAGTTCTTGAAGCAATTTTTATGATTGCTATGTTCAAGTCACTTTATTACGGAGCGGAATACACGCTTATGCGAAGCGGCTCTGACAGCAGTCCCAAGTTTATAAATGAAGCATTCACCATGTCCTTCATTTTTACAATAGTAACACGGTTTCTTGACTTTGCACCTCATATTGCGGATATTGCCGCTCAGGATGCAGAGCTTGACCTCAGCCACGGTGCAACCTTTAAAATGCCTCTTGCACAGCTTAAAATGTATCTTCTTGCGGCGTGCCTTGTTTGCTCGCTGATTTTGGGTATTATTTATCTGTTTATAACGGCAAGAGCATGGATAAAGCTTATACGGGATAAAGAATACAGAGCTTTTTTAAAGGAAAAGTATGACAGCTTTTTGCGTGATGAAAGAGATGCTTACGTTACAAGACGTGTAAGCTTTGCATATCTTCTTATGACTGCGGCATTTGCTTTTTTGGCTGATTTTTATATAGATGCCGTGAACATTATACCGTCCCATATAGCAGTAATACTGTTTTTTGCTTCGGCTTGGGTGCTGTGTGCACTTTACGGAAAAAAGCCCAATGTACCTGTGTTTGTTGCGGCTCTTTGTGCTGTTGCGGTAAACTATATGTATCTGTCAAAGGTGCATCTTGGCATAAACTATCTTTACTCTGTCGATTCCTACGGCAGAGAAGAATTTCCTCTTCTTGCAAGTGATAAATCGGTGTTGTATGCTGCAGTGTTCGGTTTACTCTCGCTTCTTTTGATGTTTGCGGTGATAAGCTATACGGCAAACTGTGCAAAGCAAGTGTTTGTAAGAGAAAAACGAAGGAATGCACTTACTAAGCTTTTTGTGTTGAGAATACTGTCATTTTTCACACTTGCGTTTGTATGTGCCTCAGGTGTGCTGACGGCAGTGTGCGGACGTGTTGCATCAATCCCCGCTGTTACCGATTATGTAAAAAACAAGGCTTTTATCACAAGCGGAAAGATTTATGAGCAGATGATGGCAAACCCCGATATTGTAAGATACGAAAACTTCGTAAGTGCACAGTCGGTGTGCTATGTTGTGTCGGTTCTCGGAGTGTGTGCGTGTATGGCAGTTGTGCTGAGCATGAGCAGAAGCACCGAGGGCGACGGTAAAACTCACTTATAAGGTGAAAATATGGAAAAGAAAATATTCGGCGTAGGAGATACGCTTAACATGAAGAAAAATCACGCCTGCTCGCCCACGGCAAAGCAGATGCTTGTGCTTATGGCAGGAAGCGACGTGAAGGTGCGCTGTGTCGGCTGCGGCAGAGAAATGATAATTCCAAGAGTAAAGCTTGAAAAAAGTATAAAAAACGTAACCCGAAAGGACAATACAGACAATGTTTGAAAACCTCAAAGAAGCAGAGAAGCATTTTGAAGAAATAAACGAAATGCTTATGGACCCCCAAGTAATAAACGATAATGAAAAGTATAAAAATCTAATGAAGGAGCACAAAAACCTGTCTCCCATTATCGAAAAGTACCGAGAATACAAAACCACAGAGGAAAACCTTGAGCAGGCAAAGGAATTGCTTGGTGATTCTTCCACAGATAACGAAATGAAGGAGCTTGCCGAGGAAGAAATGAAGGAGTGCAAGGAAGCTCTTGAAACCATTACCGAGGAGCTTAAAATCCTTCTTCTTCCCAAGGACGAGGACGACGATAAGAACGTTATTATCGAAATCCGTGCAGGAACAGGCGGTGAAGAAGCGGCGCTCTTTGCTCACAGCGTATACAGAATGTATTCTATGTATGCCGACAGAAAGGGTTACAAGATAGAAATTATGAATCAGAACGAAACCGAGCTTGGCGGTATAAAGGAAATCTCCTTTATGGTAGAAGGCAGCGGTGCCTTTTCACGCTTCAAGTTTGAAAGCGGCGTTCACAGAGTTCAGCGTGTTCCCGAAACAGAAACACAGGGACGTGTGCATACCTCGGCTATAACCGTAGCCGTTCTTCCCGAAGCGGAAGAGGTTGAAATTGACATCAATCCCGCAGACCTTGAAATTGACACCTTCCGAAGCGGCGGAGCCGGTGGTCAGCACGTAAATAAAACAGACTCCGCTATCCGTATTACTCATAAGCCCACAGGCGTTGTTGTTGAATGTCAGGACGAAAGAAGTCAGTTCAAGAACAGAGACAAGGCAATGAAGATGCTCAGAACAAAGCTTCTCGATGCCGAGAGAACAAAGCAGCAGAACGCCATTTCTTCCGAGCGTAAGAGTCAGGTTGGAAGCGGTGACAGAAGCGAAAGAATCAGAACTTATAACTATCCTCAGAGCCGTCTTACCGACCATAGAATAGGTCTTACTCTCTACAGCCTTGAGCAGATTCTTGACGGCGACCTTGACAGCGTAATTGATGCACTTATTACTGCAGATACAGCAGAAAAACTTCAGAACAGCGAGTTTAATTCATAATGATACTTGAAGAAACAAAAGTTTTTAAAGTAAAGCCCGACCTGTCGGGAGAAAATGATATAGAAAACCTTACCTTTGCGGCAGATGTTTTAAAAAGAGGCGGTCTTGTAGCATTTCCCACCGAAACGGTATACGGACTCGGTGCAAATGCACTTGACGAAAATGCCGTGAAATCTATCTTTACGGCAAAAGGAAGAGCACAGGACAATCCTCTTATCGTTCATCTGTCAAAAGCAGAGGATATGGACAAATATGCAAAGGTAGACCTATGCCCAAAGGCACATCTTCTTATGGACAGAATGCCTGCTCCTCTTACGGTTATCATGCCAAAGAGAGACATTGTTCCGTCTGTTGTTACGGCAGGACTTGACAGTGTTGCTCAGCGTGTGCCCGAAAGTGTTATTGCACGAAAGCTTATAGAGCTGTCGGGCGTTCCGGTTGCCGCACCCAGCGCCAACATTTCGGGAAAGCCAAGCCCCACAAAGGCTTCTCACGTAATTGCGGATATGACAGGTAAAGCCGATGTTATCATTGACGGAGGCTGTTGCAGTGTTGGGCTTGAATCAACGGTTGTGTCGCTTTGCTCGGACGTGCCTAAGCTTCTTAGACCGGGCGGATTTACCTATGAGAGCCTTTGCGAAATTCTGGGAGAGGTGGAAATCTCAGATGCTGTGCTGTCACAGCTGAAAGAGGGACAGAAGCCTGAGTCTCCCGGAATGAAATATAAGCATTATGCCCCTGATGCAAGGGTTGTGCTTGTAAAGGGCAAAGAAGAAAATGTGAAAAAGCTTCTGACAGAAAAATATAAAAACGGCAATACGGGAATAATCTGTTATGACGGAGATGTGGAAGCCAATGACAGCAGAGTCATTACGGTGGGAAGCAGACAGGATAACAGTCTGTACGCTGAAAAAATGTTTGATTGTCTCAGAAGTATGGATAAAATCGAGGGAATTGACACAATTTATGCCTGTCTTCCCGAGAATACGTCGGGAATATCTCTTGCCATTTACAACAGAATGTTAAGAGCTGCCGCATTTTATGTGGTAGATGCAGATACAGCCTTGACAGAAGGAGAGTAAAATATGCTTATACTTGGACTTACCGGACAAAGCGGTGCAGGCAAGGGCGTGTTTTCGGATGCCGTAAAGGAAAAAGACGGCGTATATGTGATTGATACCGATGTTACGGCACGTGAGGTTGTAAAATGCGGAGAAAAGTGCCTTGATGAGCTGGCTTGCTTCTTTGGCGGGGAAATACTTCAAAAAGACGGAAGCCTTGACAGAAAACGTCTTGCCGAGCTTGCTTTTTCCGATGAAGAAAAGCATGGAATGTTAAATAAAATTACTCATTGCCACATAATGAAAAAGATTGAAGAATGGCTTGATGAGTGCCGCAAAAACGGTGCAAAATGTGCCGTTGTTGATGCACCGTTGCTTTTTGAAAGCGGTGCAGATAAGCTTTGCAATGTTACGGTGGGAATAATTGCACCTTATGAAAAAAGGCTTGAAAGAATTATAAGCCGTGACGGGCTGGATGAAAAAAGTGCCCGACTCAGACTTGATGCACAGCCTGACGATGCTTTTTTTCGCGAAAAGTGTGATTACATACTTGAAAACACAGGCGGTCAGGCAGAGTTTAAAGCACGTGCAAAGCAGCTTGTTGACGGTTTACTTAAAGAATAACGCATGAAAGGTTTTTGCCATGAAAAAGACAATTTCCATAATATGTATATTGCTGACGGCGGCACTTGTTGCACTGTTCTGG
Source organism: Eubacteriales bacterium (assembly GCA_045539625.1). GTDB lineage: Bacteria > Bacillota > Clostridia > Oscillospirales > CAG-382 > UMGS1387. The sequence goes on from JAZQFS010000028.1 coordinate 67,227, forward strand.
GTGAAAATAGACGATGCACTTACACGGAAAAGCCACCCTCACCAATATGCACAGTATGTTGAAAAATATGCACAGGAAAACGCAGTACCGACGGAGCTTGTGTACGGAGTAATAAAAGCCGAAAGCAATTTCAAGAGCGATGCTGTTTCAAATAAGGGTGCTGTGGGACTTATGCAGCTTATGCCTGACACCTATGCGTGGCTGTGCGGAAAAAAGGGGGATGAAAACGTAGATCCCGACCTTCTGTATATCCCCGAAACCAATATAAAGTACGGCACTTACTATCTGAGCACACTGTATACTCAGTTCGGAAATTGGGAAAACGCTCTTGCGGCGTATAATGCCGGTCCTTCACGGGTTAAGCAATGGATTGAGGAGTACGGCTGTGACGAAAGAGGCGTGCTGAAGAATATTCCTTTTGAAGAAACCTCAAAGTACGTAAAAAAAGTTCTGAAGGAAAAAGAAACCTATTTTGAGCTTTATTACAATTCAGATAACAAATAATATCCATAAGAAAGGATGATAAATATGGCTGAAAAGACAGCTGCGGAGCTTTTGAAAGAAGAGCTTTACATGACAAAGAAAAGCGCATACGAAACCATGTCAAAGGAAGAAATCGAAGAGTGTTACAGCTACTGTGAGGACTACAAAAAATTCCTTGACGAGTGCAAAACAGAAAGAGAATCTGTTGAATATGCAGTGAAATTTCTTGAAGAAAGAGGTTTTACACCTTTTGAGTACGGTAAGGAATATAAGACAGGCGACAAGTTCTATCTCAACAACAGAGGCAAGGCAATTTACATTGTTGTAATGGGACAAAAGCCCTTGAATGACGGTGTACGCATTGCGGCGGCACACGTTGACAGCCCAAGAATTGACCTTAAGCAGAATCCTCTTTATGAGGACGGCGGCTTTGCTTTCTTTAAGACACACTACTACGGCGGCATCAAAAAGTACCAGTGGGTTACAATTCCTCTTGCAATTCACGGCGTAATCGTAAAGGCTGACGGAACAAGCGTAAATGTGTGCATAGGTGAGGATGACAGCGATCCCGTATTCTACATCACCGACCTTCTGCCTCACCTTGGTAAGGATCAGAACGCCAAGAGTCTGGGCGGTGCCTTTAACGGAGAACAGCTTAATATTCTTTGCGGAAGCAGACCTTTTGACGATGAAAAGGTTAAGGATATAAAGCTTAATATGCTGAAGATTCTCAACGAAAAGTATGGCATTGTGGAAGCGGATTTCCTTTCCAGCGAGCTTTGCGTTGTTCCTTCAATCAAGGCACGTGACCTTGGCTTTGACAGAAGCCTTATAGCTGCATACGGTCACGATGACAGAGTTTGTGCGTATCCTATTCTCACAGCTTGCGTAGATTCCTGTAAGGATACTTTACCCGAATATACAACCGTTACCATTTTTGCGGACAAGGAAGAAACAGGCAGCGACGGTAATACAGGTATGCAGTCCTTTGCGTTTGAAGATATGCTTAAGGAAATGTGCGAAAATGCAGGACAGAACGTAAGACAGATGTTTTCAAATTCAACCTGTCTTTCTGCCGATGTACACGCTTGCTTTGACCCCAACTTCGGCGAGGTTTATGAAGCAAGAAATACTGCTTATATTAACAAAGGCGTTTGCGTAACCAAGTTTACGGGCGGCGGCGGAAAGGGCGGCACAAATGATGCTCACGCTGAATATGTGGGCTTTGTACGCAAGCTGTTTGACGAAAACGGCGTTGTATGGCAGACAGGCGAGCTTGGTAAGGTAGACCAAGGCGGCGGCGGAACGGTAGCAAAGTATATCTCAAAGCTTAACGCAGATGTAATTGACGTTGGTGTTCCCGTAATCTCAATGCATGCACCCTATGAGGTTGTTTCCAAAACCGACATCTGGGCGGCATATAAGGCGTTTTTAGCTTTCTTCAAATAATTTATTTTCTCTTTGATAAAAAGAGAAAGTAAACAAAGAGAAAATAACGGCACACCAACCAAAGATTGGATAAAACCGCTATCGTCGGTGCACGATTATCCGTCTTTGAGTCTGAATAACTCATAGACTACTCTTGAATTAAAGATTGTATTGATGAAGTTCATAGAATGTAGTATATCCCTCCATTCATGAACGGCGACAGCCAAAATAAAGTTTTTGCGGAGCTTTTTTCAAAAAGCGACCGTACCTGTCAGACATAAAACTATCTATAAGGAGAAATAAAATGAACATTAAGGAATTAAAAGAAGCCATTAAAAACGGCGGATACGACAAAGCGTTCAAGGAGCTTTACGGCGAAGGCTGCGAGCTTGAAGCGGTAAAGGCGAGATATCTTGCCTGTGCAGACGGCTTTGAAGAAAACTACGGCACAAAGAAGTACGGTGACGTACAGATGTTTTCCGTGGCAGGCAGAAGCGAAATTTCAGGTAATCATACCGACCATAACCACGGCAAGGTGCTTGCGGCATCTATTACACTTGACATCATTTCCGTTGCGGCAAAGAACGACGACGGAGTAATCGGAGTAAAGTCTGAAGGCTTCCCCGAAGACGTAGTATCTCTTGCTGATGTAGAAAAGGTAAGAGACGAGGAAAAGTACAAGGCAAGCGCCATTATCAGAGGTATGTGCGACGGCTTCAAGAAGAACGGTTATAATGTGGGCGCTTATTATGCGTATACCACATCAAACGTGCTTAAAGGCTCAGGTCTTTCTTCCTCTGCAGCATTTGAAGATATGATAGGCAATATGCTTAACTACTTCTACAATGACGGTAACATTGATAACGTTGAAATTGCAAAGATTGCACAGTACTCCGAAAACGTACACTTCGGCAAGCCCTGCGGACTTATGGATCAGGTTGCCTGCGGTGTGGGCGGATTTGTAGCTATTGACTTTAATGATCCCTCAAAGCCCATAGTTGAAAAGCTTCCCTTTGAGCTTGATAAGTTTGATATGGCTCTTTGTATCGTTAACACAGGCGGAAACCACGCTGACCTCAACGAGGATTACGCTTCCGTTCCCGCTGACATGAAGAAGGTTGCAAAGGTTCTCGGCGTTGAATTTCTCCGTGACTCTTCAAAGGAAGCACTTCTTGACAAGGCTGTTGAAATAAGACAGACTCTCGGCGACAAGTGCCTTATGAGAGCAATGCACTTCTACAATGAAAATGTAAGAGTTACAAAGCAGAAGGAAGCTCTTGCAAAGGGTGACCTTAATGGGTTCCTTGACGGCGTAAAGGCATCGGGCAACTCCTCCTTTACAATGCTTCAGAATGTATACACAACAAAGAATGTTGACGAACAGGGACTCAGCCTGGCTCTTGCACTTTCAGCAGAGGTGCTTGGCAGCGAAGCAAATGCGGCTTGGCGTGTACACGGCGGCGGTTGTGCAGGAACAATACAGGCATTTGTTCCCAAGGCAAAGGTGGCAGAATATAAGTCAAGCCTTGAAAAAGTGTTCGGCGAAGGCAATGTATACGTGCTTGGTGTAAGAAAGTACGGTGCAGTAAGCCTTGAAGTGCTTAACAAATAATGAAAAATCTTAAATATCTTGCCGTGCTGGTGCTTGTCCTTGTTGTTTCGGGTTCTGTTTATATAGGCTGTGTCACAAGCGGAAATCCTGCTTTGCTGACGGTGATGCCAATATATCAGATTGTGTCCATACTTGCAATATGCGGATACATTTTTCTTGTGCTTCGCCATAACAACGAAATCGGCAAGGCAAAAGTGCAGGGGCTTGAACTTGACACGGCTGCGATTGAAAAGCGAAAAGCTCAGATAAAATGGTATATTGCGTTGCTGTTCCCTTTTGTGTTGGTAACGCTTTGCGACTATATTTACCTGCTTCTGCTGGCGGATAACCCTGCTTTTCAAAACATTATAAAATTCTTTTAGGTGGAAATTAACTGATGTTCAGAGCGATACCTTTGTTTTCCGGCTCAAGCGGAAACTGTGTGTATATTCAGCATAATGATGAGGAAATCCTTGTTGATGCAGGGGTTTCCTATAAAAAAATATGTGCAGCACTTTCAAGTGTAGGCAGCGACATATCAAGAATCAAGGCGTTGCTTGTTACTCACGAGCATTCCGACCATATCAAGGCTCTTGATGTACTGTCAAAGCACACGGATATGCCGATATACATAAATTCTAAGTCGGCGAAAGCCTTTTGCTGTCCTGAGGATGAGCTGTTTTGCGGTCATACTGTAATAGCGGAGCCGGGTGAGACAGTGACCTTTAATGGGTTTGAAGTCAATATCTTTCCCACGCCTCACGACTCACACGGCTCGGTTGGGTATCATTTTACTTTTTCAGACGGTGAAAGGTTTGCTCTTGCCACCGATATCGGGCATATAACATCGGATATTTCAGGCTATTTGCTTGGGTGTAAAGAGGTTGTTCTCGAATCAAACCATGACATCAAGATGCTCAATAACGGACCGTATCCCTATCTTTTGAAAAAGCGAATACTTTCCGACAGAGGTCATCTGTCAAACGAGGCGTGTGCACATCTTGTACCTACTCTTGTGGAGAACGGGACAAGAAAAATCATACTTGCCCATCTGTCCGAGGAGAACAACACACCGTCACTTGCCTACCAGACCTCGGCAGAGGCACTCGCATCAGCAGGCTATACCCCAGATGATGTCAAGCTGACCGTTGCAATGAAGAGCATAATTTAAAGGAGAGAAAAATACAATATGGATACAAAAATTATAGTTGTCCGTCACGCACAAAGTACAGGAAATCTGCTCGGCGAATTTCACGGACAGTACCCTTCCGACATAACCGAGCTTGGCGTAAAGCAGGCACAGTGCACCTCGGAATTTTTAAAGGATTATAAAATAGACGTAGCCTTTGCCAGCGATATTCCAAGAGCCTACCACACAACACAAATTGTCGCACAGCCTCACGGTCTTGAGGTTACGGGTGTGGAAGGACTTCGTGAGATTTTCGCAGGCGAATGGGAGCAGATGCCCTTTGATGACATTGGCGGAAAGTATCCCGAACAGTACCGCATATGGCGTGAAGACCTCGGAAATGCGGCTTGTCCCGGTGGAGAAAGCGTAAAGGCGTTACAGGAAAGAGTGAATGCGGCGATTGAAAAAATAGTAAAAGAAAACGCAGGCAAAAACATTCTTGTGGGTACGCACGCAACGCCTATTCGTGTTATGGCGTGCATATGGCATAATGTGGCACTTGAAAAGATTACAACGCTTCCCTGGGTGCCCAATGCCTCTGTTTCCATTATCAATTACGACAGCAAAACGTTGGAACATTCTATTGAAAGCTATGCGCTTTGCGAACATTTGCTGAAGGAAAATCTGGTGACGGAATTGCCGAAGAATATTTAGGTTTTCATAAAAAACGTTACTATAATTATTTAATACAAATAAAGGACAACACTTAAATTTGAAAAGTGTTGTCCTTTAAAATTATTGATTCGTTTCTTGTTCGATAATATCTACCTGCATAATGTATCCATCTGGTATTAAATCAGTCAAAATACCTTTTATCAACACCTCTGCTTGATTATCAGCTAATTCGAGAATTCCTATGGTGCTTGCTTTTTCAATTGCAAGTTTTTCGGCTTCGACAATAGCACGATTCATATCTTCTTTTTCGTTGAGATTGAAAAGTGCAAACTTTTCGTCATAGAATAAGATGTCGCTAGGATCGACTTTTGCATCAAGAACTTCTGCTTTTGGTATAGAAATGCGAATAATTTTATCAGTTTTCTTCGGCTCTGCTATTGAGACTTTGGATATATCAATGCCGGCTCGAACGGTTGCTGTATATACCATTACAAAATTTGACTTACTGAGTAGCCAAATACCGTCGTCCTCAAACTCAGAAATACCGGTGGTCTTTAGTTTTGCTGTTGTTAATTCTGATGCTCGTGATAATTCATTTAACAAATACTCAGTGTTTACAATGCCTGAGTTGTTGCTGTTAAATATAAACCATAATGTAACTGCTAATACACAGAGTATAATTATCGATGTTATTAACAAGACTTTTTTTCGTGGCTTTACAAAACTGGAAAACTTTTTAGCGAGGGTGGGCTTGGTTTGTTGCTGAATGTTCTTTTCTTCCATTTCAAATATCCTTTCTCATAACTAAAATATAGTAATTAGTACAGCGCGTATAACAACAAAAGCAACTATGATTGCTAATGCTGTTACTATAGTTTTTAAGACTGTCTTTTTGTCCATAATTTACACCTCCTTTTTGTCTTTATAATAAGATGTGTAAATTTCGCGAATTATGGTTTTTAAAATAAAAAAAGTGCGCCTCAATGAAGAAACGCACTGAAAAAGTGTATTCCCTCATTGTTGGTACACAATTTTGCCCATAGTGGTATGAGGAAAAAGAGAAAACACCTTTTACCAAAGTATTTTCCCACTATAAGGCAAAATATATAATTGTGTACCAACATCATTTTACCACAGAACAAATCAAATTTCAATAGCTTTGTCGAATTGTGTAATAAAATGTTGAAAAAACAAAAAGAAAAACCCGTCTTCCTTGTCGGAAAACGGGTACAGTTTCAAAAATTCATAGCCGTAAATCAAACTCACTTGACAGTAGATTATAAGCCGTGAGTCTAATTTCCGCTACGGAAAGAACACTACCGGACAGGTAATAAACCCAAGTAAATAAAAAGTAAAGCTAAATATTTAATTACTGTTCTTCCTTCATTGCTGCGAAGCAGTCGCTGCAATAAACGGGTCTGTCGCTGGTGGGCTGGAAGGGAACCTTAGCTTCCTTGCCGCAGTTTGCACAAGTAGTTGTGAAGTATTCTCTCTGGGGTTTAGCTGCGTTCTTTCTCTTGTCGCGGCAAGCCTTGCATCTCTGGGGTTCGTTCTGGAAGCCCTTTTCTGCGTAGAATTCCTGTTCGCCTGCTGTGAAGATAAATTCTTCGCCGCAATCCTTGCAAACTAATGTCTTGTTTTCGTACATGTTCTTTCCCTCGCTTTGAGTAAAAATAATTTTTTCGTCCCATGACGGTTGCGAGCCGCCGCATTTTTATGCCGTACTACGATAGGACATATCTATTTTGTGCCGTCAATAAATGAGCGAAGCTTACGCCTTGCCCTGAATAAAGTGTTGTCAACGGACTTGGGGCTTTTGCCTGTCTTTTCGCTGATTTCACTTGTTTTGTAGCCGCATACCTTAAGAAAAACAGTCTTCCTTTCAGCCTCGGACAGCCCCGCAAAGCCTCTTGTGGCAAGCAGCTCACGAAACTGACGGGAAAAAGCGGTGTCCTCTGTGCCGTCTGATGAAGAAATATCCTGTCTTGATGCAATGTCGTCTTCATCCTTGACAATACCGCTTACCGTGGAATTGTACTTGTTGACAAAATTTGTCATGGCGTTGGTCATACAAACCGAAGCATAGGTAGAGAAAGATGCTTCCTTGCTCTCATCAAAGCTCATAGCCGCTTTGTAAAGTGCAATTCTGCCTTCCTGACAAAGGTCATCGTATTCACTGAACGGCAGACCGTAGCCCGATGCGAGAGAAGATACCGTTCTGGAAAATATACCGACAAGCTCTACAAATGATGCTGTGTCATTGTCCTTTACTGCCCTGACGAGCCGTAAAATCTGCTGTGCTTTGTTTTTTTCCAATGTCTGCTCTCTCTTCGGTACTTAATCGTTAATGTTAAATGCGGTTACACGAAACCAATTTATTTCAGGTACATCTTTAATTATACCAAAAAAGAATATTTTGTCAATACAATTTTCAAAATTAAATAATAATTGTGCAAATGAACATATTGACGTATAATTTTTTTGTGCAATAAATACTAAGAAAACCGCAGATTGTGACCAATTAATGCAAATTTTGACAATATTTTAATTGAGTTAACAATAAACGACAAAGAGGTTAACTCAAAAATGTTAAGATAATATTAACAAAAGTCCGAGTGCGTATGCTCACTCGGACCGGGAATATAAAATGTACAGTATAAATATCAGATGTTTCTGCTTGACAGAGCCTTGTAGCAAATGGCGGCGCCTATAAGAGTGATAATAAGCTCAGGAAGCATAAATGCTCCGTTGTAGGCAATGGAATATATAAAGGGATTTCCCCAATTGTCGGGCATCCAGATGTCAAACACGAAAGTGCCTGAGATTATGTGGCTGAAAAAGCGAAGAACAATGGCAAGTGTAGTTCCTGCCATAATGCCTGCGATGCCTTTCTTTGCGAATAATCCTGCAAGGCCGAGAACGGTAAAGGCTATTATGTAGTCAAAGGCAATCATTCCTGCCCAGCGAGCAGGAGTAAGTCCCCAGCTCATAGCCGCAGCAAGATCCAGTAAAAATTGAATACAGGAATAAATAAAGCTTGCAGAAAGTCCCCATTTAAGACCGTGTCTTATTGACACATAGCAAACGGGGAGCATGCTGAGAAGAGTAATTGAGCCGCCCAGAGGCATTGTCCATACCTTAACTAAGCTCAGAACCGTTGAAAGAGCAATAAGGATGGCACATTCGACCATAATTTTGGTTTTTGTGGCTTTCATAAAAAGACCTCCGTAAAATAAAAAATACCGCACACAATATCGGTGCAGTACATACGCTCTTTTTAAGCTAATCTCCCTACGCCGGTATTATCCGAACAGGTTTAAAGGGTTCAAGGACTATCCTTATCTCAGCCGTTTTTCAACAGCACCCCTGATATTGATTTTGCGGTTCGGGAGTATTATACTACCAAACAGTAATTTTGTCAATATATTTTTTAAAAAACTATTGCAAATTCGCAGAAAATGGTGTATACTGTACAGGTAAATTTGATTTGCGCCTGTGGCGGAATTGGCAGACGCGCCAGACTTAGGATCTGGTGTCTACGACGTGGGGGTTCGAAGCCTCTCGGGCGCACCAAAAAGAAACGACAATTTTCGACAGAAGATTGTCGTTTCTTTTTGTTCTTTTCACTTTTTTCGTTCTTCTCTCTTCCCTCAAATTGTCGTTTCCAGATAAAAGATAAGAAAGAAGAGATAAAAGAAAAGGTAGCTTTGCTCCGCAAAGCATTGATTTGAATAACGAATTATGATATAATACATTCAGAGGTGATGATGAATGAACAGTCCTTTACTCGATAAATCTCTCGATTTTGCAACACAAATCGTATTGTTTTATGAAGAGTTTTCCAAATCAAAAAAAGATACAACTATCGCCAAACAATTACTTCGCTCTGCAACAAGCATAGGTGCAAACATAAACGAAGCAGTTTACGGTAACAGCAAAGCGGATTTTATATCCAAACTCCATATTTCACTCAAAGAAACGGGTGAAAGTATTTATTGGCTTACGCTTCTGAAAAGAACAAGTTTGATGGAATATAACTATGATGAACCCATTTCTCTTGCTGAAGAAATTAAGAGGATGCTGATTGCATCGCTTAATACCGCAAAAGAAAACAAATGAAGATTCTTTTCACTGCCTTCAAAGGCGTTCACAACACTTCTTTTCAGTTAGTAAATCAAACGGTAGCGGATCATATTTTATTAACCAATAGCTTTCAAGGCTTGGAAAAAGACATTTCATTTGTCAGCGGCGATTGTAGCATAGTGTATATGTTTGGCGTCGATAAAGAATTAATCGATAAAGTCAGAATCGAAAAGAGTGCAAAGTACAATGCCGAAACGGTGCACACAGATTTTGACATACATTATTTAGAAACGATGCTTGGGAGCGTAGGCGTCTCTTACACCATTTCAGATAAACCGACCCGTTTTCTATGTAATGCGGCGTATTATCATATGCTAAAGAAAAATCCTAATACAGTTTTCATTCATATTCCATCTTTAAAGGGCATGAGTATTGAATTGATGAATAAACTGATTAAAATTTTCAACGATATATGTTCCAACTAAAACTGCAAGAGTTCGAATTCATACGCAAAAGTGCCGAAAATATCTTTTTTGTAGCCCATAGACAAAACTTGAGCGGTACACGTGAGTGTGCCGCTCAGGTTTTTATTGTGAGGGTATTCGAACCCTGAGAGGGCTTTTTGCGTTTAGAAAAGTTGCCCGACGGCAAGTTTTTAGCAAAAAGGTGCGAGACCTTTACGGTTGAGCAGGAAAGACGCGAAGCGGCTGATTCCCTCCTTCTCCGCCACATTATAACCCTGACTTTGATAAAAAGTTGGGGTTGTTTTATTTACTGTCCTTTTTATTGTACATATGATATAATTAACCCAAGAAAAAGAAGCAAAGAAGGTGTAATCTATATGAATAATCCTGAATGGAGATTTGGCGTAGTTGCGAATATAACAGAATATCATATCGGTGAAGACGGAAAGAAATATCGCGGAACAAAGCCCTTTACTGCGGGAACAAAGGTTTACTTAGGCGGGAAGAATTGGAGTGACAAACAGGACAGCATAAGAGCAATTGGGCGGAATAGATTTGGTAGAATTGTATTAGAATGGATTGAAGTAGGTTGCTTGGAAAACATTAGAACTCAACGGATTTATAAGTCTCGCGTTTTAGATATTATAAGTTATGAAGAATGTGTAGAAGGAGAGAAATGGTGGAAACAAACTGCTTTAGACCGAAAAGAAACTGAAGATTTCGTTAAAAATTGGAAAATTAACTCGCTTGAAAAAAGCCGTTGTCAACATTGAAGTAATATAAAACAGCCGATGATTTTACGTCACCGACTGTTTTTACTTTTATTGAGTTATTTTGCAAAAAGCGTATTTATATCTCCCGCACCCATAGTAAGAATCATATCGTCCTTTGAAGCGGTTTTCAAAAGATGCTCACGTATTTCCTCAAATGAGCTAAGACTTACGGCTCCATCAATGAGAGAAGCCACATTGTCCGAGGACACGCCCAGCGTGTCTGTTTCACGTGCAGCATATATGGGAGCAAGCACCACCTTGTCTGCAAGGCTGAGAGAGGAAGCAAAATCATTTAATAAAGCCTTTGTTCTTGAATAGGTGTGAGGCTGGAATACGCAGATAACATTGCCCTTTGCAACAGCCTTGGCACTTTTTAATGTGGCTGTAATTTCGTCGGGATGGTGGGCATAGTCGTCTATAATCTGTGCCCCTGTGGGGTGTGTGCCGACCTTTTCAAAACGGCGTTTTACACCGCCGAAGCTTTCAAGACCTGCTTTTATTGCAGATATATCTACGCCGCAGCAAAGGGCTGCACCTGTTGCTGCAAGTGCGTTGGAGACGTTGTGAATACCCGGCACGGAAAGAGTAACGTCAAACAGCTTTTCACCGTTGCTGTATACATCAAAGCTTCCGAAGCCTGTCTTAAGGTCGATGTTTTTGGCGTAAAAGTCGGCTTGCTTTTCTATGGAAAAGTATTTAACACAGGAGGCTGTTCCTTTGGCGCTTTCAACAGCATTGCCGCAGTCAAGATTGACAATTGAAATGTTTTCGCCATTGAGACCGGGCACATCTATGTATTGCCTGAAGGAGGCGATTACATTGTCAAGATTTCCGAAAAAGTCAACGTGGTCAAGCTCAACATTAAGTATAACCTTGATGGTTGGATACATGGAGTGATATGAGTTTTTGTATTCGCAGGCTTCAAACACAACATTTTCGCCGCCTCCGATGCAGTAGGTTGAGCCAAGAGACGGTATCACGGCACCGCCCAAGACGGTGCTGTCATTTTCGGCTTTCAGCATAATTTCCGCAAGCATACCTGTTGTTGTGGATTTGCCGTGTGTGCCTGCTACGCCAACCGAGTGAGTGTATTTTGAAGTGATAGCACCCAAAAGCTCGGCTCTTGTGATAAGACGGATATTTTTGTTTCTTGCCATAACAAGAACCTCGTCGTCCTGTTTGATGGCTGCTGTGTAAACCACGGTATCAACGCCGTCAAGACATACATCGCCGTAAGAATAGTGAACGGGAATACCTTTTTCTTCAAGCATGGCAGTCACACCGCTTTTTTTGAAATCGTAGCCCGAAACTCTTTTTCCCTCGCTTTTGAGTATAAGCGCAAGTGATGACATACTCACGCCGCCTATGCCTGCAAAGTATACGTTTTTTATGGTTGATAAATCAATTGCCTGTGGCATATAAACGCCGCCTTTCGGAGTTTTGTCTTTGATGTATAAAATGCCCTGTGTCGGGAAAACTCAATATATACCGACAACAAGGAGGAATAATTGTGCAGATAACAGATGTAAAAATCAGAAAAACTTTTGATGATAAGCCTCTGAAGGCAATTCTTTCCGTCACCTTCGACGATTGCCTTGCCCTTCATGACGTTAAAATCATCAATGCCGATAACCGCTTTTTTGTGGTTATGCCAAGCCGAAAAAACAAGGACGGAAGCTATAAGGATATAGTTCATCCCATTAACTCCCGCTTTCGTGCGGAAATTGAGGATAAGGTGCTTTCGGCTTACAGAGATAACCTGAAAGAGTTAAGCTATGCAGAACGGTGATAAGCCGTTCTTTTTTTAGTTAGTTTGTGTGAGGTTTTCTGCTGCTTTTCTTGAAAGAAAAGTAGCCAAAAGAACTTTATTTTGGCTGTCGCCGTTCCTGAAATTATGTTGGAGATGGTAGTGTTTGCTTTTTCCTTTCAGCAAAGAGAAAGTAAGTGCGGTATAAAGCAAGATCACACACCGAAAAATCGAATCAGAGCCGACAAACGTCCTTTGTAGGGATTACTCAGCTCAGGTTTGCTTACGGCACATCATCCGTATCACTTAATGCTGCTCGGTTCCCCGCCTGACATGGTTCATGAGGGATAATTGCGTAAGGCCCAAGCCTCAACACAACACCTACATGACAGCTGAGTCGAAGCTGACCCTCAAATCCGGAATCCATCTCTGCTATAGCGGATTTCAGATATAGGACGCCGCTACTGTCCCGACTGGTGTGACCTTGCTTTATACCGCAACGTCAACGCTATTGAATTTTTCAAAGAAAAAGCAAAAGAATAATATTACTTTTTCCTGCACGAATAGAAGTATACCACATCTTTTGCAAAAAATCAATAGTAATATTATTCTTTTAACAATTTAGTCTTTATTAAATGTTAATGCACTTTCCGCTGTCGGCAGCCTCTCTTGCTTTGAGAGCTACCTTTGTGATGTAAAGGCTTTCTTCCATGGAAACGCCCACATCCTTGCCTGAGACTCTTTCAAGGAAAAGTGCAAACACGTCCTGTTTTGGAAGCATTTCAAGCTCACGTGTACCGTTTTCGTCAATTATTGTAACCTTGCCGCATTGATATTCAACAATGCCTTTTGTGCCAACAACTCTTATTCTGTCATCGTCGTGAGTGCTTGCCGAGGACGGTCTGAAGTAGTCTGCTGTAACCGTGGCAATTGCGCCGTTTTCCATGGTGAAGATGCAGGCAGAGGTTGTTTCAAGGTCGCCGTAGCCGTTGTTTACGCTGTTGTCGGCAGTGGCGATAACGGATTTGAACTTAAGCCCGCTTGCGGCATAAATCCAATGGATTGCGTGAATACCAACCCAAGGTATGATGCCTCCGAAGGTGTTTTTGTCCTTGAAGAAATCGGGACGAGAGCCTAATTTGTAGCTCTTTCTGCCATTGAGCATACGAATTTCTCCGATGCTCTTTACAGCTTCCCTCAAAGTCACACACCAAGCCTCATAGGTGATGCCGAACATGGCGCTGACAAAAGCCTTTGAAGCGGTGGTTTCAATCTTTTCAAGCTCCTCATAGCTTGTGGCAAGAGGTTTTTCGCTGAAAACGTAAATGTTACGCTTTAAGCATTCAATAGTATAATATGAATTAAGGTCAAATCTTGTGTTTATGATTGCAACGTCGGGACACAATGCCAAAAGCTCATCAAAAGATGCACATACGGGAGCATCAATGCCTTTGGCTGTAAGGCTGTTCTGTACGCCCTGCATATTTTCGCCGTCAAAGCCTGAAAGAACGCCGACAACCTCGTTCTTGACGATTTCTGCACCTGCATAGCCCCAGTGACCGTTACAGCCGATAATACATATCTTCATTTTATCACCAATTATTCCTTTATACCGCCGAATTGTGTGTAGTTTGTCATATCAATAAGCTTGTCGGGGTTGTACAGAGAGGGCATTTCGCCTGTCTGATACGTCTTTTCAAGCATTTCCTCAAGACCTGCAACTGCCTTGCAATCATTGATAATCTCGTACTTTTCAAAAACAGAGGGCTTGTAAAATTCGCTTACGGCGTTGATGCACTTTAAGTGGGACATTGCCGTGTCAACGGTGCAGACGGGCTTTGCATTGCCCCTTACTATGTCAAGAGCCATCCATAGCTTGTTGCTTCTGTGCTGACTTGTTGCACCGTAGCTTATTTCTCTGCCGTCCTTCATAACAGCCTTGATTGCGTTGTCGTCGCCGCATTCTTCAATATAGATTGTGCCGTTTTCAAACTCACAGCGTATTCTTGGCTGAACGTTGGTGCCGCAGGCATGAGTAGCGCAGAATTTCAGCACTGCACCGCCTGTTGTTTCAACCTGTATAAAGGCTGTGTCGTAGGTTTCGATGTCGTTTGCTCTGTAAACCGATGCACCCAGCGTTTTGGGTACGGCACAGGTGTCAATTTTGTCACCTAACATGAAAAACATATTGTGCAGATAGTGTGCACAGGCGTTCATTGCAATGCTGTCAAGGAGAATCTTGCCGTCAATTGTAGCCTTTGCCGCCCAGGGACGTGCAAAATATACGCTGTTTCTGGGCCAACAGATTGTTGCAACCATCTCACGGCACTTGCCGAATACGCCGTCAATTATATCCTGCTTCATTTTGAGAATACTCGGCGCGTGGGAAAGCTGGAAGCCGATGCTTAAGTTTCTGCCTGTCTTTTCGGCACATGCCTTCATTCTTTCTGCTTCCTGTATTGTGGGAGAGGTGGGCTTTTCGCACATTACGTCGCTTCCGTGTTCCATACAGTAGCAGCACTGGTCTGCGTGAAGGTGTATGGGGGTTGAGATTATCGCAAGGTCAGCCGAGTGCTTTGCATAAAATTCCTCAAGAGTGCTGTAAACGGGAATTTTACGTTCTTCAATTCTGTCCTTGAGTCTGCTGTTTTGCATAAAAGGCTCGACAATGCCTTCCACATAACAGCCTCTCTGTTGGCCTTCATTAAGAATGGGTTCGGCTGAAACAGCACCGTAGCCGCCGACTCCCACAAGGAGAATGGAAATGTTTTTCATATGTATACGACCTTTCGTTATTAAATGTCGGCTTTATTTTGTGTAAGTATCAATTTTGTTAAAGTCCATTACATAGGTCTTGCCGCCTGAGATTACTTCAACCACACCCTCACCCCATACGGATTTTACCCAAGGAGTGTCATACACGTTGGCATAGGGATATGCGTTTTCCTTGCCGTCCACGGTATTGTGGAAAGGTCTTGAAACGCTGAGGTTGTCAAATTCAAACACCATGTTGTCTTCGTCAAAGCTGATGTGAAGCTTTTTCATTGCTTCGATAAATGCATCAAAGCTGCCGTAGTCCTTTTCAAGTCCCACTCTTACCGCCCATGCGTTCTTTCTGCCCACGGATTTGATTTCGTCACGTCCGAATTCGCTTTCAACGCCTACAGAATAGGGCTTTGCAACGTAAACAAATACGTAGCGGCAGTCCTTCTTTAAGAATACACCGTTTGTCTCATACTTTATTGCATCGTACTTGTGAGGCTCAAAGAACATATGGGTGTAGTCGTCCTCTTTTTCCTTTTCGATGTTGTAAACGGTAATGCAGGTGTCCTTTGTGGCATAGGAGTTGTTGCAGCAGCAGTGAATGTCACCTGTCCATCTGTTGTGCTCGCCGCAGTGACCGGGGTGATGTGAGAAAAGCTTTGTTGCCTCAACCTCGTCTTCACAGGGGAGCCAGAGTGTCCACTCAACCTGCTGGTGATGGGCATAACCGCCGTCATAGGGGTACTTTTCGGGATAAAAGTCCTGATGGTTGATTGCGCCTATTGTGTATTCGTCACAGAGATAGGTGTATTTATTAATACAGCCTGCCTTATTGATATCGTCTAATTTTTCCCAATCGGGAGTATTGCCTTCCCAGGCATACATTGAGTGGAGATTCTTTCTCTCGTAAACCTCGCAAGGGTACTGTCTTTGGCGGTAAGTGTCAAGCACCCATTCATCGGGGAATGCGGGAGCAATGACAAAGTTTAAGTTATAACAAGGCTCCATATCAATGTACTGCTTTCTGAAGCGTTCCTTTGCGGTGCTTGTATAAGGACCGGGATAGCTTCTTCCTCTTGCACCTGCACTGTAGCCGAACTTGTCGATGTTGTTGAACATTTCAAGGGCGATAAGGTTAACCATCATATGACCGAGAGACTGTATTTCTTTGTCCTCGGCATAGCAGTCAAGCATTGAAACCATCATCATATCTTCGCCCAGATAGCCTGATGAGTCAAATTCACCGAAGCCGTACTTTGCACGCCATGAAAGAAAGTCAATAAGCCACTTTTTGTCAATTGCAAGTGCTTCTTCAGCCGTAAGTCCGTACTGCTTGAAGGTTTCGCCCTTGTAGAACTGTGCGGCAAGATAACGGGCGATGTGCATCATCATATGGTGATTTTCGCTTCCGTACATACTTGTAAAGTCTCTTTCAAGTAAAAACTGCTTTACAAGACGCTTTGTTTCGTCTTCGTATTTGTCGTAGCACAGATAAAGACTTGTTGCAAGGCGAATTGCCGCAAAGTCATTTTCACCTCTCACATCTCTGCCGTGAATATGGGGAAGGTCCATATACAAAGCAGTTCTGCGGATACAAGCGTTTGCGTTTGCTCTTTCCTTGTCGCCCATAAGTGAAACGATACTTTTGTGACCGTAAAGGTCGCAGTTGTCGGGGTCTTCTACCACAACACCGTTTTCGACAAGAGGGAGCTCAATTTCCTCCACGCACATTTCGAGACATTTTTTCAGTAATTCTTTTACGCTTTCTTTCATAGTGAATTTCTCCTTTTCCACCAAATAATACCACATATTAATTATAATACTTGCGTTTTTTGATTTCAACAACAATTGAACTTGTTTTCACCTGTTTATACAATTATTGCACCATCAGGTATATATTTTCCTCGGAATGAACAAGCTTGTCGCCTTCGTAAACAAGCTTCAGCGAGAAAAACGGCACGTTGTCTTCAAGAAGCTTAAAAAAGATTTTGTCGCCTTCCCATATTGGCAGGCTGTATACATCTTTTTTGTCAACCCATTCAAGAGTGCCCTCGTCACATTCTTTAAGCTCTCCCGAAAAATCACAGCCTGTAAAAAGATGCATATACTCCGTGATGTCGCCGTAAACAAAGGTTACAATGCCTCGGTAACGCAGATTGCTTGCCGTAAGTCCCGTTTCTTCGAGTGTTTCACGCTTTGCACATTCTTCGGGGCTTTCTCCGAACTCAAATTTTCCGCCTACTCCCAACCATTTGTCTTTGTTTAAATCCTTTTCCTTTTTTACTCTGTGGAGCATAAGATACCTGCCGTCTTTTTCAAGGTAAACAAGACTTGAATTTATAACAGTATTCAATTTTCTTCCTCCAAAAACTCCAATATTTCCTCCACCTGCTTTTCGGAGAACACCCTTATTCCGTGTTCCTTCACAAGAGAAGCCGTAATGCCGTCTCCGTCTGTCAGCTTTCCCGAAAATGTACCGTCATAAACCCAACCGCTTCCGCAGGAGGGACTTTTGGCTTTGAGGATTGCAGCCTTACAGCCGTGTTTCAATGCTGTATCAAGAGCTGCTTTTGCACCTTTGCGGAAATTATCCGTAACATCTGTGCCGTCCGACATATAAACTCTGCCGTCACGTATCTCGCTTGGAAGCCTCGGCGTGGGCAAGCCGCCCGATACCTCGGGACATACGTCGATGAGACTGCACTTTTCCTTTATCCTGTCCAATTGCCCGATGCTGTTTCCTTTGCCGTCGTATCGGCACTTTTCTCCCAACAGACATCGGCTTATAAGTATGTTTATCAATTTCTGACCTCCCGACTGTCAGGAGCGTAAAACTCTGTTTTTGTTTTCTTGCCTCAATTGTATAATAAGAATCAGGAAAATGCTATAATAATGTTGCTTTGTTTTATGTAAATCTTGCTTTTCGGACTTTTGCGTGCAGCCTTTTGCGGGGGTGCCTTCCTGTATTGCACGCAAGATAAGTCTACGCCCGTTTTGTGTTGAGAAGAATAATTGCAAAAAGAGTCAAAGCGATGCCGAAAACCATGGGAAGCGTCATACTCTCGCCCATAAAAAAGCCGAAAACACACGCCGAAACAGGCTCGGCATATGCCATAATGGACGCCTTGGACGGGCTTGTACCCGACAAACCCTTTGTGTACAGTAAAAAGGGAAGAACAGCCGTTATAAGTCCCGTGGCTACTATTGCGAGAATAAGAAGCGAGGGCTTTTCAACCTGACATGCTGTTTTGCCAAGGTTTGTGACAAAAGCGAGAATGACAGAAGAAAGTCCTGCAAAAAAGAATGAGTAAAAGGTAACGGTATAGGGGTGATGCTTTTTAAGGGCAACAGTTCCGAAAATGCTGTAAAGAGCATAGGCAATACCAGAAAGCACGCCGAAAACAAGACCGCCGGGAGTTGAATAACCGGGCTCGGAAATACTTACAAGACAGCAGCCCGCAAAGGCTATAACAAGACATATAACCTTGTGAAGCGTCAGCTTTTCGCCCAGAAAAATGCAGGACAGCAGCATAACGATAAAGGGCGCGGTGTAAAGCAAAACCGCCGAAATTGACATTGAAGTGCCGCTGCTTATTGAAGCAAAGTAAAACACGGTCATAAGAAAAATGCTGAGTATTCCGTTGCACATCAGAAGAATTGTATCCTTTGCTTTTATTTTAAGCAGTGACCTGTCATAAAAAAGCAGAAATAAAAATAAAATTACCGCCGCACTCATCATACGCAGACTTGCCGCCTGAAGTGAATCAAAGCCGAAAAAGTCGGTGAGAAGATGGACGAAAACACCCATGCTTCCCCACAGTATTCCTGCAAGTAAAATAAGAATTGAATTTTTAAGTTTCACCTTTTACACCTCTTGTGTTTTGTTACAGTCTTGTTCTGACAAAGCCGCATTTTTTGCAGTATTCTTCGACTGCCTTGCCTTGTCTGAAGCCCTCGGCAATGGCGGTGGCTCTGGGTGAGGAAATTATATCCTCAAGCTTGTCCGTAAAAATGTTTCCCAAGGTTATTGCACCGTCGCAGTCAATACAGCAAGGAACAACCCTGCCGTCCACCAGCACGCCTATCTGGTCACGTAAACCGTAGCAGTTGATTTTTCCGCTGCATACGTTGTTTTCACGCCATTCAAATCGCTCCGCAAATTCTAAGAACAGCTTGTCTTTTATGCGAAAGCCCTTGGTATTTTCCTGCCATATATGGGGAAATTTTTGCTTGAGTAAGTCGAGAATTTTGCCGTTAAGCTTGTTTTCTCCGTACTTTTCCTCTTTGTCGCCGTTCCACAGACGCAGAACGCAGATTTTTCCGTGCTTGCTCATTTTTTCTGCAAAATCAAAGCAGGTATCAAGATACTTGTCAAAATCAATTCCGCTGTTGGCTTCAAAGGCATGAAGAGAAATATTTACCTTGTGAAGAGCCTTGCTTTTAAGAAGAATGTCCTTAACCTTGTCAAGAAGCGTGCCGTTGGTGGTGATTATCACCTTAAAGTCAAGCTCTCGGCATATTTCAAGAAGGGCGTCAAGGTGGGGGTGCAAAGTGGGCTCGCCCAGAATGTGAAGATATAAGTATCCCGTAACACTCCTCAGCTTTTGTGCCGCAATTCTGAAATTCTCCCGGGAAATAAAGCTTTTTTCCCTTTCCGTACCCTTGCAGAAGGAGCAGCGGAGATTGCACACATTTGTTATTTCAAGGTATGCTTTGTTGAAGATTTGCTTTTCACTCATGGCTTCTCCTTTTAAGTATCACCGACGGGAATGTTCCTGAATGTCCGCCGCTTGCTCTGTGTGAGAAAAATTCATCTTTGCCGCAACAGGTGCACATTCCCGATAAGTCAATGTTTTCTTCAGGCACACCCATATGCATAAGCAAGGTCTTGTTTATAAGCGGAAGATTTGCGTGGAGTGTTGATTTCAAAGAGCAGACACAGCCATTGCTGAACATTTCGTTTGTTTTATCTGACATATTTTTGGATTCAAAAAGACGTGCTGCGGCATCATACACTTCCTGTCCCACCTCATAACAGCAAACGCCGACGGAAGGACCTACGGCACACAGCAAATCCCACGGATTGCACTTCGTTTTCTTTGCCGCAACCGTTACAATGTCGCTGACCGTACCTCTCCAGCCTGCGTGAACTGCGGCAACATTGCCCGTTCTTTTATCCGCAAGCAGAATGGGAACACAGTCTGCGGTTTTGACGGCGACAGCATCTATATTTGTTGAAGCTTCGTTTATAACAAGTCCGTCACAGCCGTCAAGTGCATCAAGCACGGGATTTATTCCTCTGCCTGCAAGGCTGTCATCAACATACAGAACGGTGTTTTCGTGCACCTGTGTTGTTCCAACCGCACGAAAAGGCGTTGTTCCCAGCACCGAAAGGGCACGCCTGTAGTTTTCAAATACGTTGTCGGGGCTGTCACTTTTTCCGTTATTGTCCTTGCGTGCAGTGCTGACGTTAAGGGATGAAAAGTCACCGCTGCTTACACCGCCGTATCTTGTGAAAAAACCGTGGATAAAGCCGTTGTCTGTCAAAAGCTTGCTTGTGTAATACTTGCAGCCGTTCTTTTCGTTTTCCGTGAACACACAAATTCCCCCTTATAAGCTTCACATTAATATATTAACGCAAGAATGTGAATATTTAAAGGGAAAAATAAATTTTTGGTACAATATATTCTGCTGTTGACGGAGCATAAAAGAAAAAACAACTTTTTTCAAAAAAGTACTTGACAAACAGAAAAGTTTGTGCTAATATACTCGTGTTGACCTGAGAAAACAGGTGGCGTGACGGTGCAGAAGCGTCGTCAGTAGCTATAATGTGCCTTGGAAAAGCACGCCTGTCGAGGAAGATGTAATATATGGAATATAGTAGTATTATGCTTATATATTCTCCCTACATTGTCCTTTTTCTATGGTCGAAAAAAGGGCATTTTTTATTTGGGAGGTGAAACAGATATGCCAAGCGCAAAGATTCTCGAACAGAAGCAGCAGATGGTAGCAGAGCTCGCAGAGAAGATGAAGAACGCTAAGAGCGGCGTTATCGTTGACTATTGCGGCATTACTGTTGAAAAGGACACAGCACTCAGAGCTGAGCTCCGTAAGGCAGGCGTTGACTACACTGTTATTAAGAACACATACATCAAGAAGGCAGCAGATATCGCAGGTATCAGCGGTTTCGAACCCTATCTCGAAGGTATGACAGCTTTCGCACTCAGCACAGAAGATCCCCTTGCACCCGCAAAGGTTCTCTGCAAGTTTGCAGAAAGCAACGAGAACTTCAAGGTTAAGGTAGGTATGATGGACGGCGAAGTTATGTCCGCAGAGGAAGTAACAGCACTCTCCAAGATTCCTTCCAAGGAAGTTCTTATCGGAAAGATCCTCGGAAGCATCCAGGGTCCTCTCTACGGTCTTGCTTATGTACTTCAGGCAAAGATCGACAAAGAAGGCGGCGTAGCAGAAGAAGCAGCTGCAGAATAAGCCGGAGTCGTCAGGGCTTTATAAATAATAAGACGGCATAAATAATTTAAATTTAGACATTATCGGAGGTATATTGAAATGGCTACAGAAAAGACACTTCAGATTCTTGAAGAAATCAAGGGTCTCACAATTCTCGAACTCGCAGATCTCGTAAAGGCACTCGAAGAAGAATTCGGCGTATCCGCAGCTCCCGTTGCAGTTGCAGGTGTTGCAGCTCCCGCAGAAGGCGGCGCAGCAGCTGAAGAAAAGACTGAATTTGACGTTGTTCTCACAGACGCAGGCGCTTCCAAGCTCGGCGTTATCAAGGTTGTTAGAGAAATCACAGGTCTCGGCCTCAAGGAAGCTAAGGACCTCGTTGAAGGCGCTCCCAAGACAGTTAAGGAAGGCGCATCCAAGGACGAAGCTGAAAAGATCAAGGAACAGCTCGTTGCTGCAGGCGCAACTGTTGAACTTAAGTAATTTTGGTTTAACGATAAAAAATGCTTTTTTTAGAACCGTCCAAAAGGCGGTTCTTTTTTTATTTCTTTGCATAAACAGGCAAATGCAGGTAACAATAAAGGTAAACATATTGAAAGAAAGGAAAATAACAATGAAAAACTCAATTGTGTTTGCTTTTATAAGCTTTTGTATTTGCCTTGCTCTTACGGCAGGTGCGGCAATTTCTCCTGCGGTGGATATTATTTCAGGAAAAATCGAAATGAAAAGATGCCTGTCAAACAGCGATGTGCTGACCTTTTCGGGAGAGGAGCTTGACAACTGCTTCGGCGAAGAGGAACAGAAATTCACCGTCACTTCCTTGCCGTCGGAACAAAGCGGCGTGCTGTCCTGCGGAGCGTATGAGCTTGAAGAGGGACAGACTCTTACACGTGATTTGCTTTCTATGGTTAAGTTTGTGCCGTCACAGGAATTTGAGGGAGAGACGAGATTTTCTTTTTCGGCACAGAATGCCGCCCTCACCTGTATTGTAGATGTGTCCCAAGCTCAAAACTCAGCACCTGTAACGGCAGATGAGCTTGTTGAAACACAGAAGAATATCGCTGTGTTTTCAACCTTTGCGGCAGCAGATCCCGATAATGATAAGCTTTCCTTTGAAATTGTGAAATACCCGAAGCACGGAAGCGTCGGAATAAACGATGCAGACGGAATGTTCGTCTACAGACCTAAGAACGGCTATATCGGCGGAGACAGCTTCATATATAAGGCGGTAGATGTTTACGGTAACGAATCAGCCGAACAGAAGGTGCAGATAAAGGTGTCAAAGCCTGCCTGCAATAAGTATTTTTCGGATATGGAAAACCATTGGGCACACAATGCCGCTGTCAAGATGGCAGCAACAGGGCTTATGGGCGGAGAAACGTCTGATGACGGAAGTCTCCTGTTTAATCCTGACGGTGATATGACAAGAGGCGATTTTCTTGCCCTTTCGCTTATCGTAACGGGACATGAAAAGGATATTCCCTATACCTCAAAGACCGTCTTTGCCGATAACAGTGCAATTCCTTCCAATATAAGAAGCTACGCACAGTATGCCTATGATAACGGCATAATAAACGGCTACAGTAACGGTGACGGCAGCATAAATTTTGAATCTCTCGGCTCGATAACACGTGCCGAGGCGGCGGTTATTACGGAAAAGATACTGAAGCTTGATGAAAGCACCCGACAGCTGCAGTATACCGATGCTGCGGCAATTCCTACCTGGGCAAGCTCGGGTATCAGCCGTCTTACGGCTTGCGGTATTCTGAAGGGTGAGCCTTCGGGCCGGATAAGTCCGTCAAAGATTCTTTCAAGAGCGGAAGGTGCACAGATGATTTGCAATGCCGCACAGTATCTTGAAGACAGAGAAAAGCAGGAGAATAAAAACAAGAAGTCCATTTTCAATCTTTTCGGACTTCTCGGATAGATTTATAAAAAGGGGTTGTACCGTTGCGATGTCTAAATCGTTTTGATACAACCCCGTATTTGTTGCTTTCTATTCTTTTGTGCTGTCCAGTGCCTTTGCAAGAGTGCAGAACTGAGCGGTTGTCAAAGCCTCGCCGCGTACCTGTTCACCCATACCCAGCGTTTCATCAATAATCTGCGAAAGACGTTCCTTTGACAGATGAGGATACAGTCCCGAAAGGGTGTTGGCAAGTGTTTTGCGTCTCATTGAAAAGGCGTGCTTTATTATTTTTGAAGTAAGGGCAATTTCCTCTGCTGAATAAACCTTGTCCTTGTGAAGAGCAATTCTTATAACGGCGCTGTCAACCTTCGGTCTTGGATAAAAGCACCCCGATGGAACGGTAAACAGTCTTTTTGCATTGCCGTAAAGATTAATCTGTGCAGTTATTGCACCGTAGTCGGTGCCGCCTGCAGGAGTGCAAAGCCTTACCGCAACCTCTTTTTGCACCATTACGGTTATAAAATCAAAGTCGGGGTATTCTTCAAGCAGCTTCATAATAATGGGTGTTGTGATATAGTAAGGAAGATTTGCACATACCGAAACGGGAAGAATTCTGCCGTCAGCGGTTTTTCTTCTTTCATCAAGAAAAGAGACAAGGTCAATGTTCATAATGTCATTGAATACGACCTCAATATTGCTGTAGTCTTTAAGAGAATCTCTCAGCACTCCTTCAAGACTTGTGTCGATTTCCACCGCCACCACCTTTTCAAAGCGGTCTGCAAGCTCCTTTGTGAGAATTCCTGCACCCGGACCTATTTCAAGTATAAGACATTCTGCTTTTTTGTCAGGTACAGAGCCGTCGGAAGGAAATGAAAAGTCGGTACATTCCATGGCAATTCTTCTTGGAATTTTCACGTCCTGCAGAAAGTTCTGACCGTATTTCTTCTGAAATTTAAAATCGTGCTGCTGTAAAAGGTTTGATGACATATTTACTCCTGAAAAAATGGGATGCACATTAAGTACATCCCATATCTTTATTTATTGTTAATCAGTCTTCTTCGGGAAGGTACTTTTCAAAGTTCTTCTGCTTGAGCTCTGTGAATACGTATCTGCCGTAGAAGTCGGTTTCCATATTTGAAAGCTCGTGAGAAGCAAAGCTTGCTGTGTTGAAGAGAACGGGAATAACGGGCATATCGTTTATGATATACTGCTCTGCTTCGTGAAGAGCTGCAAGTCTGTCGGCATTGTTATCGGCGTATACTGCCTTTTCAATGATTGCATCGTACTCTTCGCTGAAGTAGCCTGTTGTATGACCGTTGTAAACAACATCTTCTGCAGAAGGACCTGTGGTAACGTCGATTACGTTGCCGCCGAACTTTGCAGAGAAAGGAAGAAGCATGCTCATTGCGTTAGGTGTTACGCACTGGTAATCAAAGATAACGATTGATGCTGCGTTAAGAGCTTCGTTGTTCTGATTAAGAGGATATACGCCCCAAACCTTGTTGTTTATGTACTTCTGAGGACGGGAAGTGATGGAAACCTTAAGTCCGATTGCTTCCCATGCAGCCTTACAAGCCTTTGCAAGTGTTTCGTCGTTAGGTCTTGTGTTGCTGTATTCGATGGTTACGATTTTACCTGTGAGACCTGCATCCTTGAGAAGCTTCTTTGCTTCGTCAACGTTTGCAGATGATGAAATAAGGTTCTTGCCGCTCTTGCGGAAGTCGCTGCCCTTCTTGACATCTTCTACGCCGTGAGGAACAAGTCCTGTTGCGGGTGCGGATTCTATAGACATTGACTTTGCAATTGCATTTCTGTCAAGAGCAAGTGAAAGAGCACGTCTTGCATCGGCAGAAGCAAAGAGCACGTTGGTGTTGTCAAGCATAAGAGTCTGAGTTGAGATAAGCTCCTGAGTATCAATATCCTTCTTCTTGAGTGCGCTTACTGTTTCTGTGGAAGCGGAAGAAAGGTTGAGGAAGAAGTTCTGCTTGTTCTGGTATCTTTCAAGATGCTCGTCAGCGTGCTTACCTTCTGTGTAAAGTGTGATGATTCTGTAAGGCTTTACAATCTTGTCGTCTGCATTGCCGTCACTGTCGCTGACACATCTGTAGTAAACGCTTCTTTCAAAGGAAAGCTCGCCTGTGTTCCATGCCTTGATTTTGAACTGACCGTTTGTTACGTAGCTTGCAGCACCGGGGATACACCAGTCTGCACTCTTGGAAACAACATCTTCACGAAGAGGAACAAGTGCGGGGCTGGAAAGACGGCGCATAAATTCTTCTACATTCTTCTTTATTTCCTTCTTGGAATGTTCTTCGCCTGCAAATGAAGGCTCAAAAACAATCTGAAGAGTTTTGTCTGTGATTGCATAAACGCCAAGGTCATTTACCGAGCAAAGACCTTCCTTTACCTTCTGTGCGTTAAGAATGGGGTAAAGCAGGGATGCGTTGGAATTCTTGCTTTCGGGAAGAAGAATTCTTGACCATGCATAGATGAAGTCGTCGGCGTCAACGATGATACCGTCAGACCATCTGGAATTAACAAGGCTGATGTCCAGCTTTAAAAGATTGTCTCTGTCATCTATTTCGTATTCCCAATCCTTGGCAAGAGCCTTTTCAAGGTTGCCTTTTTCGTCCAAGGTGGTAAGACCTTCATATATAAGTCCCATAACTCTTACCGTGTCGGCAGTAGTATAGGTTGCAGCAGGGTCAAGTGATTCGGGAAGCGTTGTGATAAACGCCTGAATTTCTGCGCCCTTAATCTCCTTTTTGTCCTCATCTTCGGAAGATGAGCATCCTGCGAGTACTGTGACAAGCATCAGGCTAGCAAGAATAATCGCCAATAGTCTTTTCATAATAGTGTTTTCCTCCCATAAACTATTCCTGAACTGATGGTATAGATATACTTACCACAATTTAATACACCATATTATAACACTAAACTTAAATATAATCAATCATATTTTTTTGAATTTTAATATTTTTCGGAATGCACAAAAAAACGATACTGTTTTTATACAACTTATACAAATTAAAAGGGGCTTCTTCCGAAAAAAACGATGTTGAACAGTAAAAAAGGTGCATAAAACATCAATGGCTGCAATAGAATGGGAGTAAACGACAGTAAAAAAATTAACGGAGGTTGCGTTAAATGGAAAACATATATCTTCCCGAGGGAAGAATAATCGGAACAGAGGAAAATATTTATTACACATCAACGCCTGAGCTTCTGAAGGAGGCAATGGATAAAGAGCTGATACTTGAAGCATCAGCGGTAAAATGCGATACCGACAGAAATCTGTATGTTGACCTTGGCTTTTGCAGGGCGCTAATTCCGAAGGAGGAGGCGGTTTACAGTGCGTCGGGAGAGCCTGTGAAGGACATTGCTGTCATCACAAGAGTGGGAAAGCCCGTCTGCTTCAAGGTTGTAAAAATAGAAAATGACGGCGGAAAATGGAAAGTGATGCTGTCAAGACGCCTTGCTCAGAAGGAGTGCTGTGAAAAGCTGATAACGGTGCTTGAAACAGGTGACGTTACTGATGCAACCGTCACCCATATGGAGCAGTTCGGTGCTTTCTGCGACATTGGCTGCGGCGTTATAGCACTGCTTCCCGTAGATTGTATCTCCGTCTCGCGAATAAGTCACCCGAAGGACAGATTTACGGCAGGTCAGCAGATAAAAGCCGTAATAAAGAATATAGACTATTCCATATACAGAGTTACGCTGTCCCATAAGGAGCTTCTGGGTACGTGGGAAGAAAACGCAAGTCTTTTTCATGCGGGCGAAACGGTGTCGGGTATAATCAGAAGCGTTGAGCCATACGGCGTGTTTGTGGAGCTTACGCCAAATCTTGCAGGGCTTGCCGAATGGAGCGACAATGTAAATCCCGGTGAGAAGGCGGCGGTGTACATAAAGAGCATAATACCTGAAAAGAACAAGGTGAAGCTTGTCATAGTGGACTCGGGCGGATGTGCCGACACACCCGGCGAGCTTTACTATTTTACCACAAGCACAAATGTTGCGGGTTGGTCGTATTTTTACACACAGGGAGAATAATGAGGGAGTCTGCTTTCACTCTTGACGGGTGAGGCAGCTTCTTTTTTTATGGTCGCCGACACGCCGACAGGCACTGTACAAAATGCCGTAAAAAAGGCGGCAAAACGGCAGGAATTCCCATGCTTGTTCTCACAATATTAATATATGTAAGATTTGTAAATTTTGATGAAAAAGTGTGACTATACTCGGAATAAAAGGTAAATATTGTAAATAAAAACTTTTTGCTCAAAAAAATGCTTGACAAACGACAAAAAAGCGATTAAAATTGTATACTGCATTATAATCGAGTAGTAGTCTGCCCTTCAAGGCTCATTTCTACCCGAAAATCAAAAAAACGACCGAGAATGAATGGAGTGATAGCATACCATGGTGAAACCAACGAAACTCGGCAACAACATCAGGTACAGCTTCTCAAAAATCAATGAAAAGCTGGAAATGCCAAACCTTATCGAAGTACAGAAGGAGTCATATGAATGGTTCCTCGGCGAGGGTATGAAGGAAGTCCTTGAGGATGTTTCTCCCCTTGTTGACTACACAGGCAATCTGTTTATCGAATTTGTGGATTATTCGATAGATAAGACACCTAAGTATTCTGTTGAAGAATGTAAGGAACGTGACGTAAACTATGCGGCACACCTTAAAGTAACAGTAAGACTTTCCAACAAGGAAACGGGTGAAGTAAAGGAATCCGAAGTGTTTATGGGAGATTTCCCTCTTATGACAGAACAGGGTACCTTTGTTATCAACGGTGCGGAACGAGTTGTCGTTTCGCAGATTGTACGTTCTCCCGGTATCTATTATGAAGCAATTGACGACAAGTCCGGTAAAAAGCTTCACGCTGCAACAGTTATTCCCTACAGAGGAGCATGGCTGGAATATGAAACGGATGCCAACGATATTTTCTATGTTCGTATAGACAAGAACAGAAAGCTTCCCGTAACAGTATTCCTCAGAGCCCTCGGTCTTTCCTCCGATGCCGACCTTAAGGCAATGTTCGGCGAGGACGAAAAGCTTAACGCTACAATGTCCAAGGATCTTATGGAAAGCGAAGCGGTAAAAAAGGGAACAAGCGCTATGGACGAGTCCCTCAAGGAAATTTACAGAAAGCTGCGTCCCGGCGATCCTGCCATCGTTGAAAGTGCTCTTACGCTTATCAATAACCTTTTCTTTGATGCAAAGAGATATGATATTTCTGCGGTAGGACGTTATAAGTTCAATAAGAAGCTTGCCCTGGGCAGAAGAATTGCAGGCTTCCGTCTTGCACGCCCTGTATGCTCTCCCTTTACAGGCGAAATTCTCTTTGATGAAGGCACTCTTCTTACAAAAGCCGATGCCGAAAAGATTGAAAACGCAGGCGTAACAGAAGTATTCCTTCTTACACAGGATACGGAAAACCCCACCGAATTCAAGGTATTTACCAACAAGATGGTAGATATGGAAAAGCTGGGCGTTATCCCTGCAGGATATGACCTTTCTTCCTTAAAGGTTGAGGAAAAGGTTAATGTTGAGGTTCTTGCTGAAATTCTTAACTCCACATCCACAGAGGAAGAATTTATTGCAGCATTCAACGAAAAGAGACTTCTTCTCATTCCCAAGCACATCACACGTGAAGATATATATGCTTCCGTTAACTATATGCTTTGTCTGTCCCATGCATGCGGCAATGTGGACGACATTGACCATCTCGGCAACAGAAGACTTCGCTCTGTGGGCGAGCTTCTTCAGAACCAGATGAGAATCGGTTTCACCCGTATGGAAAAGCTTGTTAAAGAAAGAATGACCATGCAGGATTCCGAAAACCTCACTCCTCAGAGCCTTATCAATATAAGACCTATCGTTTCTGCAATCAAGGAATTCTTCGGTTCATCTCCCCTTTCGCAGTTTATGGACCAGTCCAACCCTCTTGCAGAGCTTACACATAAGAGAAGACTTTCGGCTCTCGGTCCCGGCGGTCTGTCTCGTGACAGAGCATCCTTCGAAGTTCGAGACGTTCACTACACACATTACGGCCGTATGTGTCCTATCGAAACCCCTGAAGGTCCTAACATCGGTCTTATCTCCTATCTTTCAACCTACGCTAAGATTAACAAGTTCGGCTTTATTGAAGCTCCTTACCGCAGGGTTGACAAGGAAACAGGCGTTGTTACCGATGAAGTAGTATATATGACAGCCGACGTTGAAGACCAGTTCATCGTAGCTCAGGCTAACGAACCTCTCAACGAAGACGGAACATTTAAGAATAACAGAGTTACCGTTCGTATCAGAGAAGAAATCACCGAAGTTGAAAAAGAACGTGTTGACTACATGGACGTATCGCCTAAGATGGTGGTATCCGTAGCAACAGCGATGATTCCCTTCCTTGAAAACGATGACAACTCCCGTGCACTCATGGGTTCAAACATGCAGAAGCAGGCAGTGCCTCTTATGATGACTGACAGCCCTATCGTAGGTACGGGTATGGAATACAAGGCGGCTGTTGACTCAGGCGTTGTTGTATGTGCCAAGGAAGCCGGCGTTGTTGAAAAGGCAAGCGGCGACACAATCGTTATCCGTGAAGAAGACGGTAACAGAAGAAACTACCACCTCATTAAGTTTAAGAGAAGTAACCAGGGTACCTGCGTAAACCAGAGACCTATCGTATTCAAGGGTGAAACCGTAACAAAGGGACAGGTTATTGCCGACGGTCCTGCAACAAGCAACGGTGAAATCTCCCTCGGTAAGAACGCTCTCATAGGCTTTATGACATGGGAAGGTTACAACTACGAGGACGCCGTTCTGCTTAACGAAAGACTTGTAAGAAACGACGTTTATACATCCATTCATATTGAAGAGTATTCACACGAAGCAAGAGATACAAAGCTTGGTCCGGAAGAAATCACAAGAGATATTCCCAACGTTGGTGACGATGCACTTAAGAACCTTACCGCAGGCGGTATCGTTTGCATAGGTGCTGAGGTTCACGCAGGTGATATCCTTGTAGGTAAGGTAACACCCAAGGGTGAAACCGAGCTTACCGCAGAAGAAAGACTGCTGCGTGCAATCTTCGGCGAAAAGGCAAGAGAAGTAAGAGATACTTCCCTCAGACTTCCCCACGGCGAAAGCGGTATTGTTGTTGATATTCGTGAGTTTTCAAGAGAAAACCTTGACGAGCTTCCTCCCGGAGTTAACAAGGTTGTAAGAGTATACATCGCACAGAAGAGAAAAATCTCTGTCGGTGACAAGATGGCGGGCCGTCACGGTAACAAGGGTGTCGTTTCACGTATCCTTCCTCCCGAAGATATGCCCTTCCTTGAAGACGGTACTCCTCTTGATATCGTGCTTAACCCTCTGGGCGTACCTTCCCGAATGAATATCGGACAGGTGCTTGAAGTGCACCTCGGTATTGCCGCAAAGAAGCTTGGCATGAAGATTATGACTCCCGTATTTGACGGTGCCAACGAACAGGACATCGCCGAATGCCTCGAAAAGGCAGGTATGCGTCCCGACGGTAAGAGCATTCTTTACGACGGACGTACAGGTGAGCCCTTCGATAACCCCGTAACGGTTGGTATTATGTACTACCTCAAGCTGCATCACCTTGTTGATGACAAGATTCATGCACGTTCAACAGGTCCTTACTCACTGGTTACTCAGCAGCCTTTGGGCGGTAAAGCTCAGTTCGGCGGCCAGAGATTCGGTGAAATGGAAGTTTGGGCACTTGAAGCCTACGGCGCAGCTTATACACTTCAGGAAATCCTTACCGTTAAGTCTGACGACGTTATCGGTCGTGTAAAGGCTTACGAAGCAATCATAAAGGGACAGAACATTCCTACTCCCGGTGTTCCCGAATCCTTCAAGGTTCTTATCCGCGAGCTTCAGTCACTTGCACTTGACGTAAGAGTGCTTGACGATGAGGGCAATGAAATTGTTCTTAAGGACAGCAGTGCAGAAGAGCTTGAAAACGTAAGAAACGTAGTGGTTGACGACATCGGCGAAAGCGTTAATGACGGCAAGGGCTTTGACGGCTTCTATATGGAAGACGAAAACGGCGATGCCATTGAGGAAGAGTCTGACTCATATGATGATGACTTCGACAGCGATGCCGATTTCTACAGTGAAAACGATCCCGACAATATCGGCTGATAAAGCTCAGAATAACGACGAAAAGGAGCGAAAGAAAAGCTAATGGGAAACGAACGCAACGAATTTGATGCTATTAAAATCGGTCTTGCCTCACCCGAAATGATCCGTTCTTGGTCACACGGCGAGGTTAAAAAGCCCGAAACTATAAACTACAGAACCTTAAAGCCCGAAAGAGACGGTCTTTTCTGCGAAAAAATCTTTGGTCCTACAAAGGACTGGGAATGTCATTGCGGAAAGTATAAGAGAGTTCGCTATAAGGGTAAGGTCTGCGAAAAATGTCACGTTGAAATTACCACAAATAAGGTAAGACGTGAAAGAATGGGACACATTGAACTTGCTTGTCCCGTATCACACATCTGGTACTTCAGAGCTATTCCTTCAAGAATGGGACTTTTGCTTGACATCTCTCCCAGAATGTTGGAAAAGGTACTGTACTTCGCAAGCTACATCGTGCTTGATCCCGGTGAAGGTACAGGCCTTGAAAAAATGCAGCTTCTGAGTGAACAGGAATACCAGAAGGCTAAGGAATACTACGGCAACGACTTCAGAGTAGGCATGGGTGCGGAAGCTATTAAAGAGCTTCTTGCAGAGCTTGACTGCGAAAGCCTTGCTGCTGAGCTTAAAACAGAGCTTGATACAGCCGTAGGTCAGAAAAAGGTAAGAATTATCAAGAGACTTGAAGTTGTTGAAGCTTTCAGAGTTTCAGGCAACAAGCCCGAATGGATGGTTCTTGACGTTATCCCCGTAATCCCGCCGGATATTCGTCCCATGGTTCAGCTTGACGGCGGCAGATTTGCCACAAGCGACCTTAACGACCTTTACAGACGTGTTATCAACAGAAATAACAGACTTAATAAGATGATGGAGCTTCATGCACCTGAAATCATTATCAGAAATGAAAAGAGAATGCTTCAGGAAGCTGTTGACGCCCTCATCGATAACGGAAGACGCGGAAGAGCGGTTACAGGTCCTAACAACAGACCTTTGAAATCTCTTTCCGAAATGCTCCGCGGTAAGCAGGGTAGATTCCGTCAGAACCTCCTCGGTAAGCGTGTTGACTATTCGGGACGTTCTGTTATCGTAGTCGGACCTGACCTTAAGATTTACCAGTGCGGTCTTCCCAAGGAAATGGCTCTTGAGCTGTTCAAACCCTTCATTATGAAGAGACTTGTTGAAACAGGCAAGGCTTCCAACATCAAGGATGCAAAGAAGAAGGTTGAACGTGTTAACGCTGAGGTTTGGGATGCACTTGAGCATGTAATCAAGGATCACCCCGTACTTCTTAACCGTGCGCCTACACTTCACAGACTTTCAATTCAGGCATTTGAGCCTGTATTGGTTGAAGGACGTGCAATCAAGCTTCACCCCTTGGTATGTACAGCGTTTAACGCCGACTTTGACGGTGACCAGATGCCTGTTCACGTTCCTCTTTCCGCAGAAGCACAGGCAGAAGCTCGCTTCCTTATGCTCTCTGCAAACAACCTCTTAAAGCCCGTTAACGGACGTGCTGTTACCGTTCCTTCTCAGGATATGGTGCTCGGTTCTTACTACCTCACCCTTCTTAAGCACGGTGAGCCCGGTGACGTAAGAATTGACGAAAACGGCAACGAAATCTACCGTACCTTCAGAAACTTTGATGAAGCTATGATGGCATACTCCGTTGGTGAGCTTGGTCTTCACTCTCCCATTAAGGTAAGAGTTGAAAAGGAAATGCCCGACGGTACGGTAAAGAGCGGTATTATCAATGCTACTCTCGGTCGTCTTATCTTTAACAAGCCTATTCCTCAGGACCTTCACTTCATCGAAAGAAATGAAGAAAACGAGCTTGACCTTGAAATCAATTTCGTTGTTACCAAGGATGAGCTTGGTCAGATTGTTGACCGTTCCATCAAATACCACGGTATTTCAAAGACTGCCGAGCTTCTTGACGAAATCAAGGCTATGGGCTATAAGTACTCAACACGCGGTTCAATCTCCATCTCCGTATACGATATGACCGTTCCTCCTCAGAAGAAGGTTATTATCGCAGAAGGCGAAAAGCAGGTTGACGTTATCAGCAAGATGTACAAGCGCGGTCTTCTTTCCAACGAAGAAAGAAGAGAACGTGTTATCAAGGTTTGGGAAGACGCTACAAAGGATGTTACCAACGCACTTCAGGCTAACCTTGATGAATTCAACTCCATCAAGATGATGGCGGACTCCGGTGCGAGAGGTTCTATCAAGCAGATAAGACAGCTTGCAGGTATGCGAGGCCTTATGGCATCTACATCAGGTAAGACCATTGAACTGCCTATCAAGGCAAACTTCAGAGAAGGTCTGAACATCTTGGAATACTTCATTGCGGCTCGTGGTGCCCGTAAAGGTCTTGCCGATACAGCGCTGAGAACAGCCGACTCAGGTTACCTTACAAGACGTCTTGTTGACGTTTCACAGGAAGTTATCGTTCGTGAAGAAAACTGTCACGACAGAGTTGGTCTCTGGGTAGAAACAATCAAGGATAACAATGAAATTATCGAGCCTCTTGCAGACAGACTGATAGGCAGATATATCATTGACGATATTTTAGATCCCGCAACAGGCGAGGTTATTGCAAAGGACGACACCATGCTCACAGAGCGTGAGGTTGACAAGATTATTGCTGCAGGTATTGAAAAGGTACACGTTCGTACCGCTCTTAACTGCCATGCAAAGCTTGGCTGCTGCGTACATTGCTACGGTGCGGACCTTGCAAGCGGAAATCCCGTTAACATCGGTGAATCTGTAGGTATTATTGCGGCTCAGTCCATCGGTGAACCCGGTACACAGCTTACCATGCGTACCTTCCATACGGGCGGTATCGCCGGCGGCGATATCACACAGGGTCTTCCCCGAGTTGAAGAGCTCTTCGAAGCAAGAAGACCTAAGAAGACAAGTGTTGTTGCAGACTTTGACGGCGAAATCACCATCACCGAGGATAAAAAGGCAAGACACGTTAAGCTTACAAGTGCAGCAGGCGACGAGGAAAAGGTATATCTTATTCCTTACGGCACAAGAATGGTTGTGCAGTCAGGCGACAGTGTAACACGTGGTCAGAGCCTTACAGAAGGTAACATCAGCCCCGCTGATATTCTCAGAATCAACGGTCTTAACGCAGTATACAGCTACATCATCAAGGAAGTACAGCGTGTATACCGTCTGCAGGGTGTTGAAATTAACGACAAGCATATTGAAGTTATTGCACGTCAGATGACAAGAAAGGTTAAGATTGAGCATCCCGGTTCTACCGATATGCTTATCGGCTCACTTGTTGACATTACCGAATTTGAAACAAAGAACGCCGAAATCAAGGCTCGTCTTGATGCCGGTGAGGTTGGCATTGCAGAAGCAACCTGCTCACCTGTTCTCTTTGGTATTACAAAGGCATCACTTTCTACCGAATCCTTCCTGTCGGCAGCATCCTTCCAGGAAACAACAAAGGTTCTTACAGAAGCTGCTATCAAGGGTAAGATTGACCCGCTGGTTGGTCTTAAGGAAAATGTTATTATCGGTAAGCTTATTCCTGCTGGTACAGGTCTTTCAATGTACAGAGACGTTGAAGTAACCGATGCCGAGGGTAAGGAGCTTAAGGTTGAACAGCCTGAAGTTGAAAACAAGTACGCTGACTTCAGAAGCGGTCTCGAAGCACTGAAGGAAGAAGGCGCATTTGACGACGAGGATACAGACGGAGAAGATGACCTTGGAGATGACGCAGACGATATGGACGATATCGCAGACGGTGCATCAAATGTTGATGAGCTTTTAGCGGCTCTGGGCAAGGCACTTGAATCCGATGAGGAAGAAACAGAAGAATAATTCCTGCTTCAATTCCAAATAAAAAATACGGAGCTGCAAATCTGCGGCTCCGTTTTGAATATGTAATGAGAAAGGAAAACTGAATATGAAAGCAATAATCACAATGGAAAACGGCAAGACAATGACTATCGAGCTTTATCCCGAAAAGGCACCCATTACGGTTGATAACTTTGTAAAGCTTGCAAAGGACGGCTTTTATGACGGTCTTATATTCCACAGAGTAATCCCCGGCTTTATGATTCAGGGAGGCGATCCCGAAGGAACAGGCATGGGCGGCCCCGGTCATACAATCAAGGGCGAATTTCGTGCAAACGGCGTAAACAATGACCTTAAGCACACCCGCGGCGTTATCTCAATGGCAAGAACAATGGCACCCAACTCAGCAGGAAGCCAGTTCTTTATTATGCATGCAGATGCGCCTCACCTTGACGGTCAGTATGCTGCATTCGGCAAGATGACAGACGGCTTTGAAGCTCTTGACGAAATTGCCTCAGTAAGAACAAATGCCATGGATAAGCCTCTTGACGAGCAGAAAATGGCAAAGGTTACTATTGAAGACTGATAGAAAAACTGTTTTTAGTAAAACGGCAAATATTCCTGTTTGAGAATAACGGTAAAATAAATGGCTGTATCAATGATACTTGATACAGCCTCTTTGCTTTTATCTACTTTTCGCTCTCTACTTTTTGCAGGTATTCCTTGATTTTCGCAACGCTCTGAGCACTTATGTGGTGCTCAATTTTACAACTGTCGCTGTAGGCGGTCTCTTCATCAACGCCAAGAGCCATAAGAGCCTTTGCAATTATGTTGTGACGTTCAAATACACGTTCTGCAACGCTCTTCCCCGTTTCGGTAAGATTCAGGCTTCCGTCTTCGTCAACCGTGATGTACCCGTTTTCCCTGAGCTGCTTCATAGCAACGGAAACGCTGGGCTTTGTAAATCCGAGCTCGTTTGCCACATCGATGCTTCTTACACTGCCGTTTTTGTTTTTTAGTACAAGTATGGTTTCAAGATAGTTTTCGGCAGATTCAAGTATTTTCATCGTTAAAGCACCTCTTTTCTTTTGGAATTGACAACAGTATAACAGATAAATTACTTTTTGTCAAATGCTTTAAGGTAAACAATTTGCAAAGGTACATTTTTACAAAAATTATTACTTTACAAATCCATAAAAATGTGTTATTATAAAGGGTAATATATAAAGGCACAGCAGGTGATTTACATGAATGAAAAATTAATGGCAATGAAATACCTCAAAAAGATAACCAAGCCTTCAAGATATACGGGCGGAGAGCTTAATGAGGTTATAAAGGAAAAGGATGTGGTTGATGCACGATTTGCATTCTGTTTCCCCGATACATACGAAATAGGTATGTCAAATCTGGGCATAAAAATTCTCTATGACTGCCTCAATAAAGAAGATAATATCTGGTGCGAAAGATGCTTTGCACCGTGGCCCGATATGGGACAGCTTTTAAGAGAAAAGAATATACCACTCTATGCTCTTGAAAGCGGCGATGCTTTGAAGGAATTTGATTTCGTGGGCTTTACGCTTCAGTATGAGCTGTCATATTCCAATGTGCTGTATATGCTTGACCTTGCAGGTATTCCGCTGTATTCCAAGGACAGAGACGATTCCTGTCCCATTATCATCGGAGGAGGTCCTTGCTCATATAATCCTGAGCCTGTTGCAGACTTTTTTGATATTTTCAGCATAGGTGAAGGCGAATTCAGTCTTGTTGAAACGGTAAAGCTGTATATTGAGTATAAAAAGACTCACGAAAAGTTTGACAGAAACGAGTTTTTACGCCTTGCTTCACACATAAAAGGCAACTACGTTCCCTCACTTTATGAAGTAAAGTACGAGGCAAGAGACGGAGCTGTCAGCAGTATTACACCAATATATGACGATGTTCCGTCGGTTGTTGAAAAAAACTGTGTTGTGGACTTTGATAAAGCTCCTTTCCCCGAAAAAGTGCCTGTTCCCTTTACCGAGACGGTGCACGACAGAATTATGCTTGAATGTGCAAGAGGCTGTATGAGAGGCTGCCGCTTCTGTCAGGCAGGTATTATTTACCGTCCCTACAGAGCAAAAAGCTATAAAACCCTTGACAGAGAAGCAAAGAGCCAGTATAATTCGTCGGGTTATGAGGAAATGTCCCTGTCCTCACTTTCAATCAGCGACTATCCTTGTCTTATGGAGCTTGTTGACTCCTTGAAGGAATGGACGGATAAGGAAAAGGTTTCGCTGTCACTTCCGTCAATGAGAATTGACTCCTTTGAAGCGGAAATTATGAAGAAGGTGCAGGGAGTAAGAAAAACAGGTCTTACCTTTGCTCCCGAAGCAGGAACACAGCGACTTCGTGACGTTATCAATAAAAATCTTACCGAGGACGAAATTTTAACAGGCTGCCGCAACGCCTTTTCAACAGGCAGAACAAGCGTAAAGCTGTACTTTATGAACGGTCTTCCCACCGAGCGTGACGAGGATATCGAGGGTATTGCAAATCTCGGTCAGCAGATTGTTGACGCATATTATCAGAATCCCGATAAACCCAAAGGACGTCCCGTTGAGGTGACAATTTCCGTCGCCTGCTTTGTACCCAAGGCGCATACACCGTTCCAGTGGTGGGGACAGGACAGTCTTGAAGAGCTTGTCAGAAAGCAGAAGCTGCTTGGTAGGAGCATAAGTTCAGGTAAAATCCGCTACAATTGGCACGAAGCCAAGGTTTCACGCATTGAGGCGGTGTTTGCAAGAGGTGACAGACGTCTGTCAAAGGCACTTGAGATTGCATACAAAAACGGTCAGATGTTTGACGGCTGGGACGAATACTTCTCCTATGACCGTTGGATTGAATCCATTAACGAAGCAGGGCTTGATGCTGACTTTTATGCAAACAGAAAATACGAATTTGACGATGTTTTGCCGTGGCAGCATATTGACTGCGGTGTTTCGGGCAAATTCCTTGTAAACGAAGCAAAAAAGGCAATACAAGAGGTTACAACGCCTGACTGTCTTACAGGATGCTCAGGCTGCGGAGCTGCAAAATTCGGCTCAGACCTTTGCACAAAACGCTGTATAAATCCCGATAAAGCAGAAAAGGGGGAAGAGTGATGGTAACTTACAGAATACGCTTTGCCAAAAGAGGCGCACTTGTTTTTGTTTCTCATCTTGACTTTGCCCACTCCTTTACACGGGCACTTAAAAGGGCACAAATTCATCTTAAATACTCTGAGGGCTTCAACCCTCACCCAAAGCTTGTTTTTGCACTTCCGTTGTCGGTAGGTATGGTGGGCGAAAACGAGTACTGCGATATTACGATAGTTGATGATTTGACGGCAGATGAGGTAAAGACACGTCTTGAAAACGCACTTACACGTGATATTGAAATTAAAAAGGTGTATGAGCCTCAGATAAAGATAGGCAAGGTTACAAGTGCAAAGTATGAAATTGTTTTTGATGACCTTGTACCGACGGTTGAAGAAATAAAGACAGCGCTTCTCAATCCTCCGTCCATTTCAAAAACCACCAAAAGCGGCAATACCAAAATGCTTGATATAAAGAGCCTTATATACGACTTTGATGCAGAGGAAGCCGACGGTAAAAAGACAATATACCTCACACTTGCCGCAAGCGGCGAAAATTATCTTAATCCCGACCTTGTCCTTGTCAGCCTGCGTGAGGCTGGACTTGACATAAGCGAGGACTACGAAATCACAAGAACACATATTTTATTTGCCGACAAATAAACGGCAGAAGGAATAATACATGGAATATTTTGCAGGAAGCATTGATACGGCGGTAGTTGGTGCAGGTCACGCAGGAATAGAAGCGGCACTTGCAGCTGCACGTCTTGGATGCAAAACAATACTGTTCACAATAAATCTTGATGCAGTTGGCAACATGCCCTGTAATCCGTCAATCGGCGGAAGCGGAAAAGGTCACCTTGTGTGTGAGCTTGATGCTCTTGGCGGCGAAATGGGAAAGATAGCAGACAAAGTTTGTATGCAGTCACGCCTTTTAAACCGAGGCAAAGGTCCTGCGGTACACTCTCTGAGAATGCAGGCGGACAGGTCAAGGTATAAGGTTTTAATGAAAAAATCAATAGAGGAAACGGAAAACCTCACCTTAAGACAGGCAGAAATTGTGGATTTACGCCGTGATGATGACGGAAGCTGGCTTTGTGTTACAAAGTACGGTGCCGTGTGGAAGGCTAAAACGGTAATTCTGTCAACAGGTACTTATCTTGAAGGAAGAATAATTGTGGGGGATGTAAGCTTCGAGGGAGGTCCCGACGGAATGTTCCCTGCCAAGGGATTGACCGCTTCTCTTAAAGAGCTTGGCGTTCCCATGATGCGTTTTAAAACGGGAACACCTGTCAGAATTCACGCAGATTCCATTGACTATACCAACCTTGAACGTCAGGACTCTGATGAAATTCCCGAGCATTTTTCAAGCGAAACCGAAAACTTTCTTGAAAATCTCAGACCTCTGCCTTGTTATGTGTGCTACACAAACGAAAAGACACACGAAATTATACGTCAGAATATTCATCGCTCACCTCTTTATTCAGGTAAAATTCAGGGCGTAGGTCCAAGATACTGCCCGAGTATTGAGGATAAGGTGATGAGATTTGCCGACAAGACAAGACATCAGCTGTTTATTGAGCCTCTGGGCTTTGACACAAAGGAAATGTATCTTCAGGGCTTTTCGTCTTCTCTTCCCGAAGACGTACAGCTTGAAATGCTTCACTCCATTGAGGGACTTGAAAATGCAGTTGTAATGCGTATAGGCTACGCAATTGAATATGATTGCTGTGATCCTCTTGCACTTAAGGCAAGCCTTGAATTCAAGGATTTCCCCGGTCTTTTCGGCGCAGGACAGTTTAACGGTACAAGCGGATACGAGGAGGCGGCAGTTCAGGGACTTGTTGCAGGTGTAAATGCCGCAAGATATATAAACGGACAGGAAGCCTTCACTCTGTCAAGAGACTCTTCATACATCGGAACACTTATTGATGACCTTACAACAAAGGGGACAAATGAGCCTTACAGAATAATGACAAGCCGCTCCGAATACAGACTTCTTTTAAGACAGGATAATGCCGACAGACGTCTGACACCAATGGGATATGAGCTTGGTCTTATCGGCGAAGAAAGATATGCAAAATTCCTTGCAAAGAAAAAGCAGATAGAGGATGAGGTTGAAAGAATAAACGGTGTGCATGTAGGTCCTTCCGAGACACTTCTTGAAATATTGAAGGCACACGATTCCACACCCATTTCCAACGGAATAAGCCTTGCGGAGCTGCTCAGACGCCCCGAGCTTGACTATGACTGCCTTGCACCTGTTGATAAAACACGTCCCGAGGGACTTTGTCGAAAGGTGAAGGAGGCTGTTGAAATTGAAGTCAAATACGACGGTTACATCAAACGCCAATTGCGTGATGCCAAGCGTTTCGAAAAGCTTGAAAGCAAGAAAATTCCTGCCGATACAGACTATTTTGCAATAACGGGTATCCGTGCGGAAACCAAGCAGAAGCTGTCAAAAATCAAACCTACCAGCATCGGTCAGGCATCAAGAATATCGGGAGTAAGCCCGTCGGATATTCAGGTGCTGATGATTTATTTCGGAATAAACTGAGGTGATTGCTTTGACGTCATTTCACGAAAACGAACTGAGCAAGCATTCGGAAATTTATAAGCAATATGTTGAAAATGTGCCTGTTTATATGAGAGGCGATTTCAGACGGCTTTTAAGGCTTGTGCTGTTTTTGATTTGGTGCGGTGTATGGGCGGAATCGGCAATAAGATACTATAATCTGGATTATGTTGATTTTTCCTTTATGAATCCCAGAATATACATAATCCCCGTGGTCATATTTGTCTTGGGCATATGGATAT
The DNA here is from genome assembly GCA_045539625.1 of Eubacteriales bacterium. Classification (GTDB taxonomy): domain Bacteria; phylum Bacillota; class Clostridia; order Oscillospirales; family CAG-382; genus UMGS1387. The sequence goes on from JAZQFS010000028.1 coordinate 108,645, forward strand.
TCAAGCCCTACCGATTTTTTACCGACAGAACACGTTGCGGCTTTATTGAGGATATAACCTTTATACAGGGGTATAATGCACGAATGGGCGGCGGAGCAAGAACGGGAAACAAATTTGTTTCGGCCCGTCATACCGTTCAGGTAAAAAACGCCGTTACGGTGACGGTAACAGGTTCAGACGGGAAGAAATCTGTCAAGAAAATGGCTGCATTTGAGAATTTTTCAAAGCTGTACAAAAAAGGGAGTGCCGTATCTGTCATAAGCGGAGTGGACTTGCTTATTCCCCTTGAAGAAGGTATTGTGCCCCGTGGCAGATGTCTTTGCACAAGGTGCGGCTCTTTTGAACCGTCGGACTACAGTCGGTGTAATATGTGCCACGCAATTTTGTGGTATAAGCAGGACAAAACGGAATAAAAATACAGGGACGTTGGGCGTCCCTGTGAGATTGTCGCAAAACCATTGTGAAAGTTTAGGTCAAGCCTTTTCAAAGGCTTGCGGTTTCCAAAGGCAGAGCCTTGGTCGCCGTCCGCAGACGGCGAAATTCCTTATGCTTCATAAAGCGCAGGAAAGGTGAATTTACCGTCCTTCAA
>JAZQFS010000029.1:0-3866 GCA_045539625.1 Eubacteriales bacterium
AAATTCACCTTTCCTGCGCTTTATGAAGCATAAGGAGTTTCGCCGTCTGCGGACGGCGACCAAAGACGCTGTCTTTGGAAACTGCAAGCCTTTGAAAAGGCTTGACCTAAACTTTCATAATGGTTTTGCGACAGTCTAAAAGGACAGCAAGAAGCTGTCCTTTCACTGTATATTCTTTGTTTCTTACTTGCCGCTTACAATTTCCTTGGCAATTGCAAAAAGCTCCTCGTTCATACGGTCATACATTTCGTCCGAAAGTCTGTTTGGCGGTGAACATTCAAGTGAGAATACACCGTCGAAGCCAATTTCGCATAATGCCTTGTAAAAATCACGCCAGTCGATTGTGCCGAAGTAGGGCATATAGTGGTTGTCGTAGTTGCCGGGGTTGTCGTGGCAGTGAAGGGTGCAAAGATCTTTGCCGAAAAGCCTTACGGCATCTGCATTTGTTACGTCCTTGAACATATTTACGTGACCTGTGTCAAGACAAACCTTGAAGGAATCGTCATTTATTTCTCTCACAAGCCTCATTATTTCTTCGGGCGTTGAAATTGAGAAGTTTACAAAAGGCATATTTTCAAGACAGATTATAACGCCGTGTGCCTTTGCTTCTTCAACAAGCTCCTTGAAAACCTCAAGATTGTACTGCCATGTTTTAGGCTCGTCATCTGTGCCTTTTTCAAGCACGCCGTAGGGCATCATGGGGTGGATAATCCAGTACTTGCTTCCAAGAGCCGCCGTACCTCTTATGGACTTTTTCATGCTTGCCATGCCTTCCTCGTGACCTTTTGGAACAGGCCACGGTCCGTGTACCTGATTGACCTTAAGACCGCAAGCCTCAATTTCTGCACGCTTGTTCTTAAGAAAGGCGATAAATTCCTCTTCGGGCAGAGCGTATAAATCGCTTGTGGTATCAGCCATTTGATAGTCTATTGCTTCATAGCCTATGGCACTTATTCTTTTGTAGTTTTCTTCTCCGTAGCGGGCACATAATCCGCTGGTTGTTCCGATTATCATAAAATGCCTCCAAAGCTTTTTTTATATTTTACTCCCGCAAGGTGTATTTGTCAAGACAAAAAGAATTGTAAAATCTGTATTTTTGACAAATCTACATTTGTTTTTCACATTGACGAATACATATCTTTGTGCTACAATGCATATGAAAGGACGTGACAGATGTGAAAAACATAGCACTTGAAATGAGCCTTAAGCCCTTTAAGAAAACGGACAGCGCTTATATCCGTGAAAGGGTAACCTATTGCTTTGAGCAGTGGAAGCCGCTTTTGAAGGACGCCGAAGAAATATCAATTATGCTATGGTGCGGAGACGGCAGCGAGCTTTTTGACTATAAAGGAAATCTGAGCGATGAATTTGAGTGGGCGTACTTTCTGGGAGGTGCAAACCAAAGGGAAGACCACCACGGTAATATTGATCCCACAGGTCTTGGACTTCACACAAGAAACTACTTGTATATGGAAAAACCTCCTAAGATGACCTACGGTATTCTTAGGGAAGTTGTAAGTACAATAAAGAGCGTTGGAAAAGAGCTTTTCGGCGACTCCAAAAAAATACTTGTAGGAGAAACGGTTGACGTAGGTCCCGAATTTGCTATCTCGGACTTTAAGTATAATCGCCATAATGAGCTTTGTACGGGCGGTGCTATGGGTAAGCGCACAATGCTGTGTGCCTATGAAAAAATGCACGCCGATAATTACCCTTATGCGTCATACCCTGACGGTGTTCCCGAGGGCGAACCCTTCGGCACCTTCTTCGGTAAGCAGTCACAGGTTTTTCTTACAGATATGGGCTTTGACTATATATGGTTTTCCAACGGCATGGGCTTTGGAAGAGAGACATGGTCAAGTATAGGCGCTACCTTCGACGGTGATAGATTTGACGGCACAAACCTTGCTTCTGTCAAAAAGGATGCGTTGGAATTCTGGCATCTTTTCAGAAAAGAGTGCCCTGATTTTCCCATTCGCACAAGAGGAACAAATATGACTCTCGGCGTGGATTATGCTTCCGACGCCGTACCCCTAAAGGATATTTACGCACTTGATGCCGATATTCTTCCTCCGCCAAATTCACCCTGGGCAGCCCTTGACGGTGACTTCGGACTTGAGCTTGCAGGCTATATGTCAAGAATTTCGGGCGTTAAGGATTCAAAGTACCTTTTCAGATTTTATCTTCACGATATATGGTGGGCAAATTCTCCCTGGTATGACAGATACAATTCAAAGCCCCACGATATTTATATGCCTCTTGCTGTCAGCCTTGTTGATGAAAACGGCAAGCTTGTGCCTCCGTCCCATATGCACATACTGTCGGTGGATAACTGCTTCGGCGACCTGCCCGACCTGTGTGCCTATGAGTCAATACCTCACTTTGTCAAGGCGTTCAAGGAAAAGCCCGATATGCCGTCGCCCTTTGTATGGGTTTATCCCTTTGATGAATACTGCGACAGCAAAGATGAAAAAGAGCTTTGTCAGATGTACGGCGGGGATTGGTTTATAAGAGGAGCCATCAATAACGGATTTCCTCTTTCCACTGTAACAAGTACGGCGGCTTTTCTCAGACAGGACGAAAAAATGTATTGCGGCAGCGTGCTTGTAACACCTGTACCCAAGGCGGGAACGGAGTTTGAAAAGAAAATCCTTGCCTGTGCAAAAGACGGCGCTAAGATTATATTCTACGGAAGCTGTGAGCTTGCATCAAAGGAATTTCTGGATTACTTCGGACTTTGCCTTTCAAAGGACGGTCTTGAAGGCGAGGTGCAAATATGGGAAGACGGCAAAAATGCAGGAAAAATCAAAATCAACCCCATACTTTGCGGCGGAGCTGTTTATGAAAGAGCAGGGGAGCGTGCCTTTTTAACAAGCGGCGAATACACCCTCGGTGCAAAGAAGGACAGAAGCATATGGCTGCGAGGTGTTGTAAGCTGTGAGCACAGAAAGGGAGCAAGACTTCCCATTCCTCACGATGACAGAGAGTACGTTATTTTTGAAAGATATCTGCTCCGTGCTTCACGTGACTTCGGCTACAGCATTGATATTTGTAAAAAGGACGGCGTAAAGAGTCCTTGTATGATGCTTCACAGACATAATAACGCATTTATGCTGTCGGCGTACCTGCCAAATACAACGGTGACCTTGAAGACAAGATTCCCGTTTGGTGCACCGCTGTTCAACGGGTATGAAACAGAGCTTGAAGACTACTCTTCTGTTTATCATTTCCCCAAGGCTGAAAGAGTGGAGGCACGTGTATTTGTAAAGCAGAAGGAAGGAATTGTCTGTTGCTGTGAGGAAGCTCCTGTCAGCGGTCAGTACAGAAGAAATATTGCTGTCAGTGGGCTTGATAAGGCTGATGTTTATATTCTTGCCGAAAGCTACTGTGCCGACTCCTTTACGGTAAATGCCACACGCCGAGGCGATTATTACCTTGATGAGCTGCCTTATGAAATGGTGGAGGTTGAAGGCGTAAAGCTTGCAAAAATCACCGATGCTTCGGGCGAGCTTCACATAAGAATGCCCTTCCGTGAGCAGAAGGCTTTTTAAAGGTTGAAATACTTTGTTTTTCTTCAAAGGCAGAGCCGAGTTCGGACTCTGCCTTTTTCCTGTTAAAGCTGTTTACGCAGAGCAGAATTTTTTTGCGGTACATTGAGTAACTGTATAATATTTAAAGTATCTTTTATGCCAAAACAAAGAAAAAGCCGTCTCTTGCGAATCCGCTCAGTCTGTTGAAAAAGTATGTTTTTTTCAAGTTTTAGGAAAACCCCCGGCGAGGGTTTTCCTCTTTACCGTCCTTTGAAGGACGGTAAATTCACCTTTCCTGCGCTTTATGAAGCATAAGGGATTTCGCCGTCTGCGGAC
>JAZQFS010000030.1:0-6045 GCA_045539625.1 Eubacteriales bacterium
CGTGCTTTACGGAATACCCGAAAACAGCTACGGCGTAAAGCTGGTATCCAAGACCTTTATGAAGCTTGATGTTGACGGCAAGCAGTATGTGGTATACGGCGAGCCTGTGACAGCAAGTGCTTACCAGATTGCAAAGACCTACGAAAACGATGAAACTCTCAGTGCCGAAGCACGTGCAATTATCGATAACATTATCGAAAAGTCGGAAAACGGCAATGACCTGGGCTTCGATTTCGGCGATCTTTAATCAGATAATTTTATACCCAAAGGGGCTGCCTTGTATGAGGCGGCTCCTTTTTTGCATATGCTCAAAAGAGTTTGGCAATTTTAACAAAAAAGGCTGAAATTTATCGGCTGTTTTGTCAATTGTTTTGATGATGAAAAAGGAGTATAATAATTTAGCAAAATAATATAAAAGGGAGTGATAGTTTTATGAAAAAAAATATCAGTATTGTTCTTGCCGTATGCATGGTATTTTCCATGACGGTTATGGCTGCTCCCGTGGCGGTTTCAACAATTGAAACTGCAAGCGAGGTTGTCGGTGCAGATGCAAATGCCGACGCAAGCCTTAACGATGCAGCAAGAGAAAACGTAAAACCCGGTATCAATATTATTACCGGTACAACAGAGCCCCTGACGGGTGAAAACGCAACAGATGAAGTACTTGGGCAGTTTACGGCTCCGGGGTCATTTAAGGTTGGCGCAAACCCTGAGAACAGTACCGACAAGGTACTTCAATGGCATATACCTTTGGGTACGAATACAACCTATCCCACACTTGGCTTAAATCTTCCTGAAACTCTTGAAAGCCTTGTGGGACATAATGTTGTACACTTTAAGTACAATATCAGAAAAGATGCAAACCCCTCTGAAGATGATCAGTACACCGCAGCAACAAGCTTCTGGATTATGCATACAAGCGGAAGCGGCAATAATGTTGTTAAGTCAGTTCCCGTTACACCAAATGCAGGCTGGATGAGTGTAGACAAGCTGCTTGATATGCTTAAAAAGGAACAGGGCTCATCGGCTACTGACGATAAGTCTGTTAAGTATATCAGATTTCAGAACGAGGTTTTCTGTATTGACAGAAAAAACGATTCCGGTGTAGTAACAACCAAAGCAGATACCGTTCCTACAGATATGTATATTGATAATATGAGCATAGTACCTGCTTACCGCTTCAATTTCTATACACCTGACGGAGCGACACTTCTCAATACAATATATCAGGCTTATGACGAAAGCGGAAATATTATCACAAGCTACACACCAAAAACAGGTCTTTACGGCAACTACTATGTTTCGGGTTGGGCAACCTCCATCGGCGGAACAAGAGTAGAAACATGTGAGCTTAAGAACGAAAACGTAAACTTCTATGCAACCGACTATACTCCCGCAGTTTCCGTTAAGGCTGAGGGCGAGCTTGGCTCAGAGGGTGCGCAGATGAAGCTTGTTCCCGTTGTTGTAAGTGCTCTTAAGGATACAATTTCCGTGTCAAAGGGTACATGGACAGTGGAAGACGATACAGTAGCTTCAATCGTTACCAATAAAAACGGCTCTGCTACAGTAACTGCACTTAAGGAAGGCACAACAAAGGCAACCTTCACTGTTGGAAATGTGTCTGCTACATATGATATATCGGTGGTATTCCCTCTTGATGTTGATGTTACAGTACTTGTAACTGAAGGCGTTTACCTTGATGATGCCAACGGTGAAGACTATACCGCAATGGTAATAACCACCGAGGGCACAGGCGATGCAACAGTTTTGGCACTGATTGGCGAAAACGTGGATCCTGCAAGCTTTGAGGTGTCAGGCAGCTCCGACGGCTCGTTGAAGGATAATTACTTCGACCTAACAAATACAGAAAACTGGACAGAAGGTACTTCCATTGTGATGGTGAGCAAGGGAGATGTTGACATCATCAAGGAAGTCAAGCTTTACAGCAGCTTTGAGCCTTCTCTGAAGCTTGAAATTGAATGTGATAAAGCACTTCTTTCTGTTCCCGGCGAAGAGGTTACCGTTTCTGCAAAGGCTACAAGTAACCTCAGAGGCGTATACAGCGAAGACTATACACTTACGGTTACCGATGAAAACGGCATTGTTTCCGATAAGGTTTACGAAGACGGAACAGCTCTTATCCGTGCAAGAGCAGGCACAGGCTTGGTTACTGTAACAGCTACAAGCACAGATGATTCCGAAGTTAGTGTATCTAAGGATATTTACGTTAACGTGGATTCCGATAAGTACGGTATGTTCTTTGACTTCCTTGAAGCCGAAACTCCTGAAGATTCCCACATCAGACAGTGCGGCGGCGACGAGGGAAATACTGCTGCATCAATTGTTGACGGTGCGCTTCACCTTGACAGACCTACAACAGCAGACGGCTACGGCGGTATTGAGCCTACGGGAATTACAATTTCCGAAGATGCCGCTAAGAAGTACCTTGTTGTAAAGACTGACGGCAATACATCATGGCTGAAGTTCTACTACAAGTGGGACTCCAACAGTCATGCAGAGGCTAATACAGTTTACCATTACACACAGGGTAGCTTCTCCTATACAAATGAAGACGGCACAAAGACCTTTGTTCTTCCCTTTGTAAATGTTCCCGATACAGCAGAAAAAATCACAGGCTTTATGGGACAGATTAATAAGCAGACAAGTGCTGATATCCATTACTTCTACCTTACAAGCGAGAAGCTTATCGGACACACATGGGAAATGAATTCAACCAATTTCTCTGTTTCAGGTCACCATTTGCTTTCCGAATTTGACAATACTGCAGGTACTGTAAAGCTTACAGAAGCGTATGCAGTTGTTACAGACGGTGCATCAGCTGTAAAGGTTGCTCCTCACAGCGCCACCTTTGATGACGGCACTGCAGGCTATAAGCTTGAAGCTACAAGCTCAGGCTCACTTAATCCCAAAAGTTATCCTTCAATCAAGCTTGACGATTATCCTTATATGTGGATTAAGTATAAGGCAAACGGCAGTGCAACCGTAAACTTGTATTTGATGGATAAGGACAAAGGCGGATCGACCTTCGGATATGATAATAAAGCTATTACCATGCCTGCAACTTCAGGCGATGATTTTGTGACTGAAGTTTATTATCTCCCTGACTACGGATTTGATGCTTCTCTTAATGATACCTTTACCTCTATGATGTTTGCATACAGAGGTGCATCTTACATTTCCAACAAAATTATCGGCACTTCGTCGGAAACAAAGAGCGATGGTACGGTGATGACATATTACCACATCGCAAGTCCCGTAACATATTCAAGCTCTACGTATGCAATAATCGACGAAATTGTATTCGCAAACTATGATCCCACTGTAGGTGAAGAAGAAAAGGATGTTCCCTTGAATATGGCAATTACTCTTAAGGCAAGCGCAGACGCCATTACAACCGACGGCGGCTCTGTTACAATTACTCCTAATGTTTATGCAAATCAGGAAATTGCCACAGATGCATTGACATGGACAGTTCAAAGCGGTGCTGTAAAGCTTACCGAAAACGAAGACGGTACAGTTACGGTTACTGCAAATGATAACGGCGATGCAGTAATTTGCGCAACAGCAGTTGAAGATTCTTCCTTCAAGGCAACCATTACCATCAAGGTTTCAGGACAGAGAGCGAAGGTTGCTTCCTATGAATTCAAGTACTACGCACTCGGTAACTCCTACCTGTCACACGGTCCCTTCACAGGCTGGCCTTGGCCCGATGCCGAAAAGGGAAGCAGAGGTATGGCGGCTTCAAGCTACGAAATGGATTACTACCACAGAGTTCAGTACTATCTTACAAATGCTGATTCCTTTAAGGCTTCCATCACCTCACACAGAGGCAACTATGCAGCTCTTGAAAGAGCAGCAAACAAAGATAAAACTGCAGCAAATCCCATAGATACAGTTGAAGAAGCAATTGCAGCAATCCAGGCAAATTCTCAGTTTAAAGAAATCAAGAATTACCTGATTAATGAAATGCCTAACGTGATTACTGTACAGCTTTCCGAAAACTTCAGTTCACCTGCCAGCGATGACATCACAAGAGCATTCTACGATACCGTATACGGAATGATTGACGAAAACCGTCCCGCAAAGTCGGTTGTAGTTGTTATGACTCCCTTCCAGACAGATACAAGACCTGCAATCATTAAGGAATACGCAGCTAAGTACGGCTTCTATGTAGCCGATATGACAGACGTTCCCACTTACAGCAAGACGAATCTTAATAACAGATACTATGAAAAGGACGGCGTGACCTACGATAGAGGTGAGACCTCCTGGAAGTACAATCCTTATTTGGCTTGGGAACAGTATCCCGAATATGATACCTATATCAAGGAATACTATGCCGCAAACGGCAAGAATCCTACAGAATTCCGTACACATCCCGGTGATAAGGGTATGGATCTTATCGGTAAGCGTATGGCAGAGCAGTTTGAAAAGGCTGTTCCCTCATATCTTGATGCTGAATATATCTATATTCCTACCGCACTTACCATTTCAGGCGAAGATGCTGTAACAGAGCTTTGCGGAAGCATCAGCCTTACTGCTGTTCCTGCAGAGGACGACGCTTCGGCTGAGGTTGTATGGAGTGTTGATGACGAAAAGATAGCAACAATAACACAGGACGGTGTTCTTACGGCTGTAAACAATGGTACAGTTACAGTAACAGCAAAGAGCGCATTCAACAGTGAAATTGTTGCAACAAAGACAATAACCGTTTCAGGTCAGGCTGATGTTTATACTGTTACCTACCGTGCAGGTACAACAGATGCAGTAACGGGACTTCCCGAAGCTGATGAATATGCAAGAGGCGAATACACACTTTCAAGCACAGTTCCTTCAAGAAACGGCTATAAGTTCCTTGGCTGGGCATTGGAAGACGGCACAACCGTAACAAGCGTAACAGTTGATAAGGATACAGAAGTTTATGCTGTATGGGCGTTTGCTGAGGGCTGGCACTTTGATAATGACGGCGACTTTGAAGGCGTTGAATTCAGCGGCTTTAACACAAGCGTAGCAAACGGCGTGGGTACGGTTGTTCACTACGGCGACGGCGTTGTTATTTCCGACACAACACTTATCCTTGACAGCAATCTTTATGACCGCTTCAATGTAAGAATGGCAGTAACAGGCTCAACCGAAGAAGTAAACACTCTTGGTGTTATTATCAATACCACAGACGGAGCATTTACTTTTGAAGCAGATACAACTTCTCTGGGCGATCAGCTTCTCTATACCTTCGATATTTCCGAGGTTACAGGAACAATCACAGGCTTCAGCGTAGCACCCAGTGCAAAGGACGCAACAGCAATTGTTGACTGGATTGAATTCAGAAGAGTTGCTCTCACAGAGGACGTCGAGGTTGATACAGTAAACGCAGTTGACAGCTACACTGTAGATGCCGACGGCAATAAGTATGAAATCGAAACTCTTAACATAGCACAGGGCGAAACGGTTACACTTAAGAACGGTACATTCGTAATCGGACAGATTACAGGCGGCGGTGCTGTAGCAACAGACGGTAACCTTGTATACGACGGCGAGCTTGACGGCTATGTAAGTGCTGACCTTGGCGAAAAGACAGCGGCTGCAAACCTCAGATACGCAGAGGTTGACGGAGTACAGTATGAAATCGACGGCAATAAGTTCGGTCTTGTACTTGAAGAAGGCGAGACAAAGCTTGTTGAAATTGTTGAAAAGGCAGAGGCTGACGATGTTGTGACAGCTGCAACAAAGTACTACCTGATTAGTGCTGACGGAGCAAGAGAAATTACAACTCTTGCAAACAGCGTTGATAACGTTGACGAAGTAACACTCAGAGTCAAGGATCCTGTAGGTGTAAGATTCAAGGCAGGTATTCTCAATACCGCAAAGGCAGACGCCGTTGTCAAGGAATACGGCTTTGTAATTGCTCTTGAAAGAGACCTTATAAATGCAGGTGCAGACCTTACACTTGACTTTGAAAAGATAGCAACAGGCACAGCTTACATCAGCGGAACAGACACCGATGTAATCAACGGCAAGAACGAT
>JAZQFS010000031.1:0-4915 GCA_045539625.1 Eubacteriales bacterium
CAAGTCAAGTGAAGAGAATACAAAAACCTTCACTTTCGTTCCGCTTGCCGCCGTTTCCTGTACCGTAAAGGAGCCTGCCGCCGCTTCTTCCTCGGTAATTGTATGTATCTTTATACCCGACAGAACCTTTCCGTCATAGAAGGCAATCACCGCTTTTGCATCGGCAAAGCTTTCAGTTTCATTAAATGTAACGGTAGCCGCACTCTTTTCGTTATCAAAGGCAATGTCAGTAATTTGCGCACCTTCTGCACTTTCCTCAGCTATTTCACCGAGATTTTCGTACATTTCCGAACGGTATGCACCGTTTTCGTCCGTGATTCGAAGTGCAATATAGCCGCTGTAATCCGAAGGAACGGTGATGCTGTCATCTGCTGTCACGATTTGTGAGCCGTTAAACACCCATGTGTAGGTTGCATTTTCCACATGATTTGCACAGAGAAGAATTTCATCTGTGATTGCTTTCTTGGTAACCGAAATTTCGGGAATTGTACATTCATCCTTGAAGGTTACCTTTGAAAGACCCAGGGCAATATACTTACCGTTCATAAAGTCACGGGCACGAACAATCATCTTGTCATTGTAAACCTCAACGAAAAGACCGTGTGAGTTATTTCCGGGCACCTGACTTCTGGGAGAGTCGGTAATTCTTTCCTCTGCCGCCTTATATGCTTCAATTACCGCACCGTCATTAAGGTAGGAAGGAAGAATTTGCTTTCCGTCAACGGTGTTTTTAAGCACCGAATCAAGAGTGTAATGGGAGTCACCTGAAATGTAAATGCTTGTGGGGTGACGGTTAAGAATGGGCTCGAGCTTATCAAAGTCTTCCATTGAGCCTTTGCCCAGAGCTATCTGATAGTTAACCTTGCCGTTTGCAGGTACGTGTCCGAAGATGAATATGGGCTTTCCGCTTTCCTCCGCCTCATACAGCACCTTATCAAGCCACGCCAACTGCTCATCGCCGAAGGCATAGTAGCCGCTGTCGGGAATGGCAAGGAAAATGTAGTGATGACCGTATATTTCGGTGTGATAATAGTCAAGCTTTTCGCCTGTACGCTGTGCTGTATAGTAATTCTGTTCTTTGGAATAGGCAAGCCAGTTGTCGAGGAAAGCGTCAAAATAGTCATATGAGAAATACTCATAGCCCTTGCCCATAACATATCCTGACGGATAGTTAGGCTCATCGTGGTTACCCTTTACCATATATACGGGAATACCGAAATCCTTGAAATATTCTGTGGCAAATCTCCACTCGTCATTCTTTTCGATTTCGCCGTACCACTGACATATATCGCCGTCCACTACAAGAAAATCCGCACCGCTTGCTTTGATCTCTGTCCTTGCCGCCGCCTGACATACGTTGGGGTTTGGATTTGAGCCCCAGCCGCCAAGATGGAAGTCTGAGCTGAAGGAGGCGGTGTAAAGAGGTGTGCCGTATCCTTGAGGTATCTTATTTTCGGGAAGCTTATACACAAGCTGAAATGTCTTTTTACTGTCGGTAACCGTCACTGCAAGAGCTGTCGCACTTTCGGGGATAAGAAGGTCCTTGTCGATTATATAGCTGTTTTTGAAAAATGCGCCCTCACGTGATTCAAGCACCGTGTAATCTTCAAGCTGTGTGTAACCGTCCGTGTCATTTCCCGAAGCCCAGTAAAGATTGATTCTCTTGGCATTTTCGGGATTCTGACCTGCAAAATTAACTGTAATCTTACCGTCTGCACTGCCTCTTTCGTTATTGGCAAACTCATAGTCAAGACTCATAAGCTTTTCATCAAGAGGCTCAAACACCGCAGCGGGAACAAGTCTTATAGATTCAATTTCCACATTACCAAGTGAATTTATGGGATCAAAGCGAAGAGTTGAAATTGTACTTCCATTCCAGTTACTTGCACCTGACAGGTCAAGATAATAGTAAACGTAATTGTCCCCCGAGCTTACAGAGTCAAGAGGCACTCTTACTGTACTGTTCTCGGACACGGAAAAAGCACTGCCGTTTTTATCCGTTCCCCCATAGTAAAGCTGGAAATTTGAGGTTTCTCCTTCAAGAAGCTTGTGCTTCATAATAACTTCCATACCCACATAGTTATCAGCCGAAATATTAAGTCCCGAAAGTACTATACGGGGATTGGAATATTCGCTATCTGTTTCGGTATATTTCAAAAGTCCGTCCTCAACGGAAAAGCAGTTATCGGAGGCTGTCCAGCCTTCCATAAGTCCGTCACATTCAAAGGTCCAGTTTAAGGACTTTGGATTTTTAAAGAGGATTGTGTCAACATTGAAGCGAAGTCCCTTTGCCTCAATTACGTTGAACGCCATGGAGGTTACGTAGTTATTAAGGTAAGGCTCATACTGTGAAAAGTCATAGGTATAAACCTTATATTCGCCGTTGTCGTCGGCAGAAATATAGTTTGATGCGTAAGTGTAGCCGTTATATGTGCCGTAAAGACCTTTCAGGGAGTTGCCGTCAGCATCAACAAGGTTGGTATAGAAAAGAGATTTTTTCGTTCCCGACGGAATACCTGCTATTGCATCGTCACCCGTAGCACCCTCGGCAACCTCTTTGTCAATCATCATGCGGACATATACTTTAGGATAGTCAGCACCGAGAAATCTGTGCTTGCTGTTGCTGATAAGTCCGTTTGTGGCACTTGTAACGCCTGTGATAATACCGTTATTTGCAGTTATCGAAACACTGCCGTTATTGCCCCAGGGAGAAAGTCCGCTGTCAAAGGTGTAAACAATATCATCATTTACGTTGGCGGGAACAAGCATAATGTAGTCAATGTACATCTCTCCCACAACGCTTATCATATCTATTCTCAGGGATGAAACGTGTGCACCCTCAAGCTCGGATATTGAATTAAGAGGCAGTGAGTATTCGCAAAATTCGCCTTTGCTGTCAAGACCGATGTTTTGCAGCTCACTGTATGCCTGTGCAAAGCCGAAGGCTGTTCCGTCAGCCTTTGTACCCTTGAGGAAAACCTGAAGGTTACACTTGGTTGCCGCCTCGTCTGTTGCTTTATGCTTCATTCTGATTTTGAATTCGCTGTAGTCACCGTAGTCAAAATCGGCAGAATATGTAAAATAGGGATCTGCGCTGCTTGATGACGCACAAAAGATTCCGTCAACAACAAAATCTGACTGTCCCGTCAAAGTCTGCAAATCCTTTTTTATAAAAACCGACGGCACTTCTCCATCATCAAAGCCATAGAAAAGTGCAGGTGTATACTCTGTTCCGTCCGCTGTTTCCGCACAAAATGCACACAGGGACAGGCAGATAAGCACCATCACAAATGCAAATACTTTTTTCATAAAAAACACTTCCTTTTTATGATTATATTTTCATAACTATATTTTACTGCTTTTTTCTTTGGCAGTAAATGATTTTTTATTACATAATACAAAATTACTTGACTTATAATTACATAGATGTTATAATTGTGTATAATCGGAGGTGAAATTATGGGAAAGGTTACCGAAAGATACGACCAGTATCTGCCTTATGCAAATTATGACGGAGAATCCGAAAGCGAGCTGCTGTCGCTGATAATAAAACAGACGAAAAATCTGCAGAAAAAACGCGTTGACTTAAAGCTGACGGCAAGCACAAGGCTTCTTGACATATACACTAACGAAATATATTCGGGCATTATTACGCCCTATCACAGGCACGATTACTTTGAGCTGAACTATGTATATGACGGCAAGCTTATGGAATATATTGACGGCAGAAAGCTGATTCTGGAATCGGGAGACCTGCTTTTGATGTCGCCCGAAATATATCATACCTCCCACCCTTTGGGCAAGGCAAAGGCGGTAAACGTGATTATCTCCACTTCTTTTGCCTTGGAAGTAGAAAAAATGATGCAATTATTCGACAAGGACAACTATCTTACATATGTTGTGAAAAACGGCGACTATACCGTTTTCAGAAATCTGAAGCACACGGGAATTGAACAGGTAATAAGCGAAATCACAAACATAAATCAAAACAGAAAAAAATATGAGCCGTATATTACACCCACGCTGGACAATCTTGCAAAAGGAATGTTTCTTGCACTTACACGGTCACAGATTACCGAACATTCCTACAGAAAAAACTCCGAGAGCACAAATCCCACTCTCACACAGGAGCGTTTTTCACAGTATATTGCAAGCCGCGACGACAGAATAATGTGGTACATCAGCGACAATCTTGGAACGGTTACCCTTGAAGCTTTATCAAAGCAGTTCGGATATTCCGTTCAGCAGATAAGGCGTATTGTAAAAAAGCGTACGGGCATGACCTTTGCAACCTACATTCAGGTAATACGTCTGGGACGTGTGTGTGAGCTGTTGAGAAACAGTGACCTTCCCATTAAGAGCATTGCCGAAACCATGGGAATTGAAAGTCCCGAATATTTTTCAAGATGGTTTAAAAAGGAGCACCATGTTTCTCCTACCGAATACCGCAAAAGGTATTTACAAAACAAAAAAAACTGACAGCAACAATCATAACCACCGGCTAAGCCGGTGGTTTGCTCAGGCCTATAAGGCCATGATACTGGCAGGGCTAAAAGCCCTCCGAAGATCTGCCAGCCGCAAGCGGTTTCAAGCTACCGCTAAAGCGGTTGGCTTATTTGTTGCTCTTTTTCACCGGCTCACCCGTAAACGGGTCCACCAGCTCTTTTAGGCTCATTTGCTCGTACGCTAAATCTTCTTGTAATTGATGTCTTATATATTCTGCTATTGCCTTTTTATTCTTGCCCACCGTATCTACATAGTATCCTCTACACCAGAATTCTCTGTTCCCATATCTGTATTTCAGATTTGCATGTTTATCGAATATCATTAAACTACTCTTCCCTTTAAGGTATCCCATAAAGCTTGACACACTATACTTTGGCGGTATTGATACAAGCAAATGTATATGGTCTGG
>JAZQFS010000032.1:0-20063 GCA_045539625.1 Eubacteriales bacterium
AAAACTTGAAAAAAACATACTTTTTCAACAGACTGAGAGGAACGGCGTTTGCCGTTCCTCTGCTTTTATTCAGTTGTTTTCCGCCTCAAGGTCATCTGCAAACTTGTCAGCTTTCTTTAAAATGTCCTTGTCGTGCTTGAAGTTAAGCGTTGAATACGCCTCATCAAAAGTCACAAGCCTGTACTCGGAAATTTCACGAATATTCATTTGAATATCTTTTTCGTCAAATTTCGCAAGGAAGTAAACGGCTTTCTTCTTGATGAATCCGTTTATAAGATAATTGTATGATTCTCTGAAACCGTCTATGATCTCGGTTGTTACGCCTGTTTCCTCGTAGATTTCACGAAGTGCGGTCTGCTTTTCGTTTTCACCTGTTTCAATATGACCTTTCGGAAAACCGATATGCCCCGAAATGTTGGTGATGAGAATATACTTGCGTTGTCCGTCAACATTTGTGTACATAACCGCACCGCAGCTTTTTTCGTAGTAGCATACGTACTTGAAGCGGTCGGCGGGAATGTATTTGTCAAGAAGTGCGGTGAGTCTGGGCTCATAGAGAACCGTTCCGTCGGGGGCGGCAATCCATATGTCGTCCTTGATTTCCTGCCTGTCCTTGGCAATTGCGATAACCTGTCCCCGAAATTCCGCAACAGGATTGTTGATACCTAAAACATAAACGGTAATATCTTTTCCGCCATACTTTGTTTTGCCGCAGTTGAGCATACCTGCTCTGCGTTTGCCGTCATACAGAAAAAATGTTGCCGTTACCTTTACATCATAAACACCGCCAAGAACACTTTTTGTGCTTTTTGTTGCGTTAAAGTCGTTGAAGCTCATAGTAACCATTCCTTTTCTTCGGATAAGCCGAAGAACAAATAAAGTCAGGAACGCTGATTATACTGCGCCCTTTAAATCAAACTCATTATAGCACAAAATTCACTGTTACGCAATAGGAAATTGCAAGGTTTATAAAAAATATGAATATTGTATTATATCTTTTAATATTTTCGGCAAAAAAGAAAGAGTCTGCATATTGTGGGGCATTTGTAAAAAAATACATATAAAGAGCCGTTCCTTCGCAGAATATTTAAATAATACTTGTTGCATTTGAAAAAATAGTGTGATATACTGAATATAACTGTAAAAGGGAGGTTCGGTGAAATATGACTGTTCTCGGTATTATACTTGTCGTGCTCATCGGACTTTGCGCCCTTGTTTTTGCCTTGCTTCTTCTTACGGTTTCGGTAAGAATAGTGTATGATGAAAAGCTTGTGCTTTACGGATATGTGTCTTTTGTGAGAATAAAGCTTTACCCCAAAAAAGAAAAAAAGAAGAAGGATAAAAAAACAAAAAAAGAACCGATGCAGAAAACGGAAGGCGTCGGAAAAACTTCCGAAAAATCTTATAATACGGCGTCTCAGCCCGCAACGGAGCAAAAAAACACAAAGGAAAGCACAGCGGAAAAGAAAGAAAATATTCCCAAGAAAAAATCCGTATCGGAAACGGCGTCCTTCATTTTTGACATAATAAAGAGGGCGGCCGAAACCTTGGGCAGACACGGAAGAATACACATAAGAAAGCTTGTTGTCAATGTATCAAAGCCGGATGCGGCGGATACGGCGGTGCAGTTCGGAGTTGTTTGTGCGGCACACAGTACGGCACTTGCCGCCTGCAGTCTTTTCGGCAAAGCAAAAATCGATGGGGAAAACGTCAGGGTGACGCCTGATTATATTACGGGAAAAAGCAGTCTTTCGGCAGATGTGCAGATTGGTGTCAGAGCAATATTTCTTGTGTCGGCGGCTGTAAGAATACTTGTAAACAAAGCACTTAAAAATACAGACTCAGAGGAAAGGAAGAAATAAGTATGAACCAGAATGAACCTAAAATCATTGATTCCGTAAGACTTGCACTTAAGGAAGTGAAGGAAGCGGCAGATTCTCAGACAATAATCGGCGATCCCATAACGGTAGGAGAGGTTACACTTATTCCCGTATCCAAAATATCCATCGGTGTGGGTATCGGCGGAGGAACCTACGGCAAGGATTTTTCCAATAATGCAGGAGGCGGCGGAACAGGTCTTACCGTTTCTCCCGTGGCTTTTCTTGTCATTGACAAGGACGGCGGCACAAAGCTTCTCAATATAGGAAGCGAGCCTGCGGTATCAGGCAATAAAATTTCGGGAACTGTAAACGAAATTGACAAGGCTCTTGATAATGTGCCTGAAATCATCACCAAGGTTAAGGGCATTTTCTCCAAGAAGAAGGATGAGGAAACGGTTGTTACCGAAACGGTAGAAACAACACAAACCGTTATCACCGAAACAGATGAAGAAAAATAAACTTAACGAAAAGAACGCCCTTAAGTGGATATATTCCGTGTCAAAGCCCCATTTGCCAAGGCTTTTGGCTGTTATGATTATCAACGGCATAATTGCCTGTACGGGAACGGTTACGGCACTTGTCACAAAGCAGCTTCTTGACAGTGCAACCGACGGCAATATGAACGGACTTGTTAAGTTTTCCGTTATATGTGCACTTATTGCGGTGTTTCAGATAGGAATTTCAATATTCCTCAGATACTATACCGAAAAGCTTCGTGCAAAGCTTGACATAGGCTTCAAGGAGCGTCTTTTCGACAATCAGCTAAAAAAGAATTATCCCGAAATACGTGCTTTTCATACAGGCGAGCTTGTAAACAGACTGACAGGCGACGTGTCGGTAATTACCGATGCTGTCACAAATCTTCCGCCCACGGTTGTGTCGGTTGCGGTAAGACTTATCTGCGCTTTTACGGTGCTTGTTATAATGCAGTGGCAGTTTGCCGTTGTGTTCGGTGTGGGCGGAGTCATTATATTTACAACAACACGTATTTTGCGTGACAAGGTAAAACAGCTTCATAAGGATATGCAGAAGCAGGAGGGAAGAGTGCGCTCCTTCTGGCAGGAGGTGCTGGAAAACCTACTTGTGGTAAAATCCTTCGGCGGCGAAGAAATGTCGGTTGAAAAATCGTCACTTCTTCAGAATGAGCACTATAAGGTGCGTATGAAAAAATCCCTTATAGGTTCTCTTTCGTCGGGTGCAAGCCATTTTGTTATGAGATTCGGCTACATATTCGCACTTGTGTGGTGTGCGGGAAAGATGGCGCTTAAGCAGATGTCCTTCGGCTCGCTTACTGCAATAACAAGCCTTGTTGCACAGGTGCAGATGCCTTTTTCAAGCCTTTCGGGAATAGTGCCAAGATACTATGCGGCAATTTCCTCGGCTGAAAGAATTATGGAAATTGAAGAGCTTGGCGACGAAAAGGAAGCTGAGGACAATGAGGAGCTTCCTTCCTACGACGAATTTGAAAAAATTGCCATAACAAATCTTGACTTTGCCTATGACAGAGAGCCTGTTATAAAGGATTTCAGCTTTGAAATTAATAAGGGCGACTTTGTTTCGGTTACAGGCGAGTCGGGAATAGGAAAGAGTACGCTTTTCAAGCTGTTGCTTGCAATATATGAGAAAAAGAGCGGAGATATAGAATTTGTCTTTGGCGACAGACGTATTGCGGCAGGCAAGAACACAAGAAAAATGTTTGCCTATGTTCCTCAGGGAAATCTGTTGTTTTCAGGTACGATAAGGGAAAACCTTCTGTTCCTTGCAGGGGATAAAACAGGGGAGGAAATTGATTTTGCACTGACGGCAGCCTGTGCCAAGGATTTTACGGACAGCTTGCCCGACGGACTTGATACTGTTATAAGCGAAGGCGGAATGGGACTTTCAGAGGGGCAGGCACAGAGACTTGCCGTTGCACGTGCCATTCTCAGCTCACGTGACATTCTCCTTTTTGACGAGGCTACAAGCGCACTTGACGAAAAGACGGAAAGACAGATGCTTGAAAATATCAAACAGCTTACGGATAAAACCTGCATTATGGTTACCCATAAACCGGCGGCACTTGAAATATGCAATAAAAATCTTCATTTGAGTTAAAAGCCTTTCACAAAGCTTTTTGTAATTAAATTGATGAACATTGTTTTCATTTTATGGTTTAAATTGTATAACTTACAGTGCTATTATATTAGCATCGATGTGGCGGACGGTCTGCAGAGATTGTCCGCTTTATTTAATAATCGGAAGGGAAGGATTTGCGGTGAAGAATAAGGTAGGAAGAATTGCACGCTCATCTATGATAGCCGCACTTGTGTGTGTTGCCACGATGATAATTAAGGTGCCGTCGCCTCTTAACGGATACGTAAATTTGGGAGATGGTATAGTACTGCTGGGCGGATGGCTTCTTGGACCTGTTTACGGCTTTTTTGCCGCCGCTGTGGGCTCGGCTCTTGCGGATTTGCTGTCGGGATATGTGATATACGTGCCGATAACCTTTGCGATAAAGGGAGGAGTGGCTCTTGCGGCTTTTTACATATTCCGTTTTCTTTCGGGAAAGACGGCGAAGGTGCTTGCAAGGCTTGTTTCGGCTGTGTGTGCAGAGCTTGTAATGGTTGCGGGATACTATGTTTTTGAAGGCTTTCTCTACGGCTTTGTTCCGTCGGCGGTAAACATATTACCCAATGCTGTTCAGGGAGCTTTTGGCATTGTGATAGGCACGGTGCTGATTAATGTTGTCGGAAAACTGAAAATAAAGTTGTGAGAAGAATTGAATAAAAACGGGAAGGCGGACTTTTCCGCCTTTTGCTACGCATTTATTAACATAAACGTTTCAAATATATAATACATTTTCCATTAAATTGTAGTTTAATAGATAAGGTTTTGCTCAAATATATTATTTATATGAAAGAAGAAAAGAAATGAGTACATTATTATCAGTATCAATCGCTCTTTTGGGCGGCCTTTTGATGACAAGAGTCTTTAAACCCTTAAAGCTTCCGTCGGTAACGGCGTACCTTATTGCGGGTGTCCTTATCGGTCCGTACTGCTTAGGTCGGCTGGGCGTTGGAGGCGTTGGCTTTGATTCTATGGAAGCGGTGGAGCATCTCGGACTTATAGCAGATGTAGCACTTGGCTTTATTGCTTTCACAATCGGAAGTGAATTCAGAGTTGAGGAATTAAAGGAAATAGGTAAAAAAGCGTTTATAATCGGTATTTTCCAGGCACTTGTGGCAACGCTGTTTGTAGACCTTTCCCTTTTTGCACTTCACATTCTTATGCCAAATCAGATAAGCGTAGCACAGGTTATTACTCTCGGTGCAATAGCTACTGCAACAGCTCCTGCGGCAACACTTATGGTTGTACGTCAGTACAAGGCAAAGGGACCGCTTACAGACCTGCTTTTACCTATAGTTGCCCTTGACGACGCAGTAGGTCTTATAGTTTTCGCAGTATCCTTCGGCATTGCAAAGACTTTGGGAGCAGGTCCTGTTGATGTTGTTTCAATAATAGTAAATCCTCTTGTTGAAATTATAGCATCTCTTGTTCTCGGTGCTGTTATGGGCTGGCTTCTTACACAGCTTGAAAAGCTCTTCAACTCCAACACAAACCGTCTTAATATGACAATTGCGTTTGTGTTCCTTACAGTATCGCTGTCTATGATAAAGTTTGAAATTGCAGGCGTACACGTTGGCTTCTCTTCACTTCTTGTGTGTATGATGCTGGGTACGGTATTCTGCAACATATGTCCTCTGTCTCACGACCTTATGGAAAAGACAGACAAGTGGACCTCTCCCTTGTTTGCACTGTTCTTTGTAATAAGCGGCGCTGAGCTTGAGCTTAATGTGTTCACAAACTATGCGGTTGTTGTGGTAGGTATTGTGTACATTATCTTCCGTTGCCTCGGTAAGTATTTCGGTACTCTTGCAAGTGCCAAGGCAACAGGCTGCGAAAGCAATATCTGCAAGTATCTGGGTATCACGCTTTTCCCGCAGGCAGGAGTGGCTTTGGGTATGTGTACAATAGCAAGTGCGCAGTTCGGTCAGCAGGGCGTGCTTATAAGAAACATCACGCTTTTTGCCGTGCTTATTTATGAGCTGTTCGGTCCGCTGCTCACAAGATGGGCACTTACCAAGTCAGGCGACATTAAGCCTATGTCCGATGAGGTTAAGAACAGAAGACAGATTAAGCTTGAAAGTGTCAAGAAATAATATGGCTCAAAGCCTTGTTCACGCACCCTTTTGGGTGCGTGTTTTTTTGCTGTAGCATTGTCAAACGGCTTTGCAAACGGCACAATCTTTACCGAAAAGTTGACAATGTGAGAAAAATATGATAAAATAAATACAAATTAACCAATATTTCAAAAACGAGGTCATTTTATGAGTACACCCAGAAACGCCGAATATACAAAACAATACAATCAAAAGCTTTTTTTGCGTCTTTTGCACCGTGAGCCTATGTCGAGAGCTGACCTTGCACGAAAAATCGGGCTTACGAGAGCATCTGCTTCCATTATTGCCGATGAGTTGCTGAAGGACGGCTGGATAACCGAAACAAGGCTTTTGCCGGGGACAAAATCGGGACGTCCGCCTGTGGCTCTGAGTATAGCAAAGGATGCCTGCTATGCGGTAGGCGTGTTTCTGAACCGTGACGGCTGCTCGGCAGGAGTGGTGTCCTTCAGCGGTGATGTTATATGCAAGGCAAGATTTAAGCTGACGGACGAGACTGATAAGCTCACATCTCTGTGCTCAAGCCTTGAAAAGCTTATTGAGGCATCGGGTGTTGACCGCAAAAAGATTATAGGAGTGGGAATATCCGCACCCGGTCCTCTTGATGCTCAGAACGGCATAATACTCAACCCGCCCCGTTTTAATCTGTGGCATAACACCGATATGGCAAAGGCTGTATCGCAGGCCTTGAATCTGCCTGTATATATGGAAAACGATGCAAGCTCCATTGCACGCTTCAACTTGGGCAAAAGCGAAGCACACGGCAGTGAAAATTATCTGCTTTTGCTGGTGGACAGCGGAATAGGCTCGGGAATTATTCTGTCGGGAAAGCTGTTTCACGGCAAGAATTCCTTTACGGGCGAGCTGGGACACACAACCATACAGCTTAACGGCAAGGTGTGCGAGTGCGGTAACAGAGGCTGTCTTGAAGCGTATGCCGCCATTCATAATATACTTGACGGCTCACGTTTTTCGTCGTGGGAGGACGTTATGAACGAGCGTCATATATCTGAGGACGCCAAGGCGATTTTTGACAGGGAGATAGAATATCTTTCGGCAGGCATTACAAATCTTGCAAACCTTATGGGAATTGACACGGTGCTTATTGCGGGAGATTTGAAGTATGACGGTGAGTCGGCATCTGAGATGCTTGAAAAGGCTGTCAATGCAAGAATTCTCCATCACCCCATAAAGGTTTATCCTGCCTGCTCAGATGCAAATATAAAACCGCTTGCTTCAGCGGAAATTGTGTTTGATAAGTTTTTGTCTATATAAAGTATTGCGGGCTGTCCTTGTGACAGCCTGTATTGATTTGCAAAAAAAGACAGGACTTTTATGCGAAAAACCTTTACAAAAAACAGTTAGTGTGATAAGATTAAGAAAAAGCTTCAAGGAGAATACAGATGAAACTCGTAACCACAACATGTGATTTTGATGCATATACAAAAAACGATTATCTGCAAAGTGTGAAATACGGTATGGAAGCAGGCTTTAAGCATTTTGACCTTAATATGTACAAGCCTCTGAGCGGCGACGCTTTTTTCGGCGATAACTGGGAAAAGGCGGCATATGACTTAAGGAACGAAGCGGAAAAGCTGGGAGCGGACTTTCTTCAGGCACATTCTCCCGACACAAATAACATGGACGGAAAAGGCGGCTTTGAGGATGCTGTGAAGAAGACGGCAAGAGCACTTGAGGTGTGCGGAGTTTTGGGTATACCTAACCTTGTTTGCCATGCAGGTTATGATAAAAATGTTGCAGACAAACAAGTCTGGTTTGACGAAAACAAAAAATTCTACAGTGCACTGTTTCCCGTTATGGAAAAGACAGGTGTAAATCTTCTTTGTGAAAACACCACAAAGGCGAATATGCCTGAGTGGTACTACCTTATAACAGGCACAGATATGAGAGAATTTTGCAAGTACGTAAATCACCCTCTTTTCCACGCTTGCTGGGATACGGGACACGCAAACTGCGAGGGCAGTCAGTATCAGCAGATAATTGACCTTGGCGACGAGCTTTACGCCATTCATTTCAACGATAACAGAGAAAAGGCGGATGAGCACATTATTCCTTTTCTGGGAACAATGAACAGCGGTGAAGTTATGACGGCACTTTTTGATATCGGCTTCAAAGGTCCGTTTACCTTGGAGTGCAGCTCTTCCTTAAGACCGAAGCAATACTGGCACGGCAACAGGCGTGATTTTCCGAGAGATGACAGGCTTGACCACGTGCCGCTTGTGCTTGTAAGAGAAATGGAAAAGGTTATGTATGCGGCAGGTAAATACATACTTGAAAAATTTGATTGCTTTGAGGACTGATGACAATGTTTAAATACGAAACCCATCTTCACACGTCTCCCGTAAGTGCCTGCTCAAGGGCAACACCCGAGGAAAATGTGGAGTTTTACAAAGGCCTCGGCTACGACGGCATATTTATTACAAACCATTTTTTTGACGGAAATACGAGAATCGACAGAAATCTTCCTTGGGAAGAAATGATTGACAGGTATTTTTCCGACTACGAGAGGGCTTTGGAGCACGCAGAGAAAATCGGCGGTATCAAGGTGTTCTGCGGCGTGGAAATGGGCACAAAAGGCTCGCATTTTCTCGTGTACGGTCTTTCCAAAGAGTGGTATATTCAAAATCCACAAGTGCTTACAATGCAATACACCGAAAAGTTTAAGTTTATTGCAGATAACGGCGGTTTTATTGTCCATGCACACCCATTCAGAGAGGATCACTTTATCGACCATATAAGACTTTTTCCGAGGCACGTTCACGGCGTGGAGATAATCAACGCCTGCCGCAACGAGTTTGAAAGCGAAATGGCTCGCCACTATGCCGAAAGCTACAAGCTTATACCCTTTGGCGGAAGCGACAATCACTGTGCAGGTCATCTGCCAAAGCTTGCAGGCGTAGAATGCGAGAAGCCGATAAACAGCGTTGAAGAATTTATAAGCACGGCAAGACAAGGAAAGCTTAAAGTTTTCACTCTTGAAAACAAGTCGGAGGAATAATAATTATGTCAAGACAGATAAGAGTTGTGTGCACGGCGGCAAATCATATGGTTTATGACGGAGTGCGTGATTTTGGGGCTATGATACGCAATGCGGCAAACTTTATTGAAAGACAGATTGCGGGCACTCTTGTTGAGCGTCCCGATCTTATTGTTCTCCCTGAGGTTTATGACAGATTTTGCGGTATCTCACGTGAAGACAACAATGAGTATTATAAAGAAAGAGGCAGCTTTGTCTATGACAGAGTTAAAAAGCTTGCCAAAGAAAACAACGTAAACATCGTCTTTTCCGCAGTAATGGACGGCGGCGACGGCTATATGAGAAACCGTCAGATGTTTGTGGGACGTGACGGCGAAGAAAAAGGTATCTACGATAAAAATCACCTTGTGTGGGAGGAGCATACCGAGTCGAACATTGCCTTCGGTGATGACCCAAAGCTTATCCAAATGGACATAGGAAAGCTTGGCGGCGTTATATGCTATGACCTTAACTTTGATGAGCTGAGAGAAAAATATATGAAGCTTAAGCCTGAGCTGCTGTGTTTTTCATCTATGTACCACGGCGGATTTGTTGCAAGAAATTGGGCATATACGGGTAGATGTTATTTTGCCGCAAGCGTTCAACAGCAGCAAAGCTACATTTTAAATCCCTTAGGCGAGCTTGTTGCCGAATCAAATCCTTATACAGCTTATGTATCAGCCGATATAAACCTTGACTATGCCGTAGCCCATCTTGACTACAACTGGCAGAAAAAGCAGGATTTAAAGGCGAAGTACGGAAAGCTTGTCGATATTCAGATTCCGAGAGGATTGGGACCTTTCCTTATAACAAGTCTTCACCCCGAAATAAGTGCCGTTGATATGGCAAAGGAATTTGAAATCGAGCTTATGGACGACCTTTTTGCAAGAGGCAGAAAGCAGAGAGAGGATTTTTTGCAGAGCAAAAGATAATGTAATTTGTGATAAAACGGAGGGTTTATTATGAGCAATTACCCATGGAAATCAAGAGGACTGTGCGTATTTGCACCTGAGCCTTGTGACGTCGACAGATTTTGCAATTTTATTGAAAACACCCTTGTTCCCGACAGAATTGACACAATAGTTCTCATAATCAGATATAACTATATGTTCAAAGAGCACCCCGAATGCAGGGGAGACTATCCTTTGTCCCAAGAAGATGTCAAGAAAATAGTTGCCGTATGCAGAAAACACGGCATTGACCTTATTCCGGATATGAATCTTCTGGGACATCAGTGCGTGCAGGGCGAAAAGGTTAATGACGGACTTCTCAGAGGTCACCCCGAATTTGACGAAACTCCCGAAATTGAAGAACCTGAATACAGCAGAAGCCTTTGTCCCAATCACCCCGATGTACTGCCTGTTGTGCTGTCCCTTGTGGACGAGGTTGCAGATGCCTTTGAGTGTACCACCTTCCACATCGGTATGGACGAGGTGTTTGATATCGGCAAGTGCCCAAGATGCAAGGGCAAGGACAACGGCGAAATCTTTGCAACGTGGGTAAACAAGCTGTCCTCGCACTTAAAAAGCAAAGGTATAAAAACAATGATGTGGGGCGACAGACTGATTAACAGCTATGAGGTTCACCACGGCCCGTGGGACGCAAGTCAGAACGGCACCTGGACGGCAATGGAAACAATTGACAAGGATATTATCATCACCGACTGGCATTATCACAACTGGCCTGAATTTGCTTCGGTTGAGGTGTTTGCAAAGGCGGGTATGAAGATATATCTTTCACCCTTTAACGTGAAAGAAAACGCAAAGCTGTTCCTTGATTATGCCAAGGAGCATGACGGCGGAAATATCCTCGGAATCATGGAAACAACATGGGTTTCCTGCAGAGCCTTTATGGACGGTATGGAAGGCAAGGAGGTTGAGGATATCAGTTGGTACAAGGACGGTATGCCTCATATAAAGGACTGCTATGAGTGGCTGTTCAGATAAACAAAGAGCAAGAAAAGAGGTTTTATTATGTCAAAAAAAGGAAAAATCATTTGTACTGTGATTGTTGTTCTGTGTGCGGTATTGCTTGTG
This sequence comes from Eubacteriales bacterium, assembly GCA_045539625.1. Classification (GTDB taxonomy): domain Bacteria; phylum Bacillota; class Clostridia; order Oscillospirales; family CAG-382; genus UMGS1387. Next base: position 11,174 of record JAZQFS010000032.1, read on the forward strand.
TCGGTGTATTTTGTATTCGGCGGCAACGATGCTTCAAGTCCTGCTGAAACGCCTGACAACACGCAGCAGGAGGAGCAGCAGGAAGCTGCTGCAAAAAACATAACCGTCTCGGTTGTCGGGCTTGGCGGAGAAACAACAAGCTATGAGCTTGAAACGAAGGCGGCTGTTTTGTCGCAGGCAATGAAAGAGGCGGAAGGTCTTACCTTCTCAGGCTCGGAAGGACCTTACGGAATAATGCTTGAAGAGGTAAACGGAGTGCGTGCCGTATATGAAGAGGACGGCGCATACTGGTCGGTGCTTGTTGACGGCGAATACGGAATGCACGGCATTGATACTCAGCCTGTGGAAGACGGCACCGTTTACAGCCTTGTTTATACTCTTGCATAATGATGATGAAGAAAAACGGTGATTTTGCAAAGGACGCTGCAATTGCAGGAATAATGACGGCACTTCTCGTGTCGGGAAAAATGGTGCTGTCCTTTATACCCAATGTGGAAATTGTGTCCTTTATGATAATAATGTTCTCGGTGTACTTTGGCAGAAAAACACTTTTCAGCGTATTTGCCTTTGTGCTGATTGAGGGACTTTTGTACGGCTTCGGCATATGGTGGATAGGCTACATTTACATATGGCCGCTTATGTGCCTTGTGACGTGTGCCGTAAGAAAGAGAGCCACGCACTTTACCCTTACCGTAATATCAACCCTGTTTGGCTTGTTCTTTGGATTTTTGTCGTCCTTCGCTTATATTTTTGCAGGTACGGCAAACCCCGGTATAGGCTATGCGGTGTCGTGGTGGATTGCAGGTATACCCTTTGATTTAATCCACGGAGCAGGAAACCTTGCGGTTATGGCGTGTCTTTATGTGCCTGTGTCAAGGGTGCTGGCTCTTGCCTCAAAGAATAATACATAACAAAAAAGAAAGCTGTCTGCCTTAACGGTAAACAGCTTTTTTATTATTCGTATGCCGATTTATTCCTCGGGCTGGAAGAACTCAAGCTCTTCGCCGTCAGGACCTTTCACAAAACCGATAATTACATTGATGGGAGGCTGAGAGGGGAGACAGTAGTGAGCAGGTGCTTTGTCCATTTCCGTCGCTCCGTACTGAAGCGCTCTTTCGTATGCCGCCTTAGTGTCGTCAACCTTGAGTGCAAGGTGAATGTAGTTGCCTGATTCCTTGTGGTTTTCGGTGTGAGGCTCTCCGTCTGAGAAAATTTCAAAATAACAGCCTGTGCCGATGTCTATAAGAGCGATTTTCTTGCCTGTGCCGCCAACCCACTGACGGTATACTTTAAATCCGAGACCTTCGGTATAAAATCTCAGGGACTTGTCAAAATCGCTTGTCTGAAGGGCAATGTGGTGGAATGTACAGCCCTTTATAATCTCGTTTGCCATAATGTGACCTCCATATATATTATGTATAAAAACAATATAACACAAAATATGGCATTTGTCAATTGTATCAAAAAAAGTGGTAAAAAAAGCTGTGGATTTGAACAAAAATACTTGACAAAACAGGCAAATCGTGTTATTATTAACTAACAGAGTGGATATCTGTATACGGACGAAAGGATGTGTGCGTCATAAACAGCAGATGCCTTTTACGTCTGACGGCGGTTTTGATGGTTCTGTCGTTTATGTGCTCCTGTTTTTGCTTTGCCGAGGAAATGACAAAGCAGCAGCGTCTTAAAAACACATTGTATCTCCAAAGCGGCAACTATTCAAGCGCAAAGGACGGCGTGCTTACCGTGATTGACAAAAGCGACAAAACGGTAACACCCAGAATACGTGAAGGCGTGTTCTATGTTCCGCTTCGATTTGTTCTTGAAAGCTTTGGCGTGGAGGTCGGCTGGGATGACTCGGCAAAATGCGTTACGGTGTCGGGGGGCGGAAAAACGATTTCCCTATCGGTAAACGATGACGAGGTAAGGCTGGGAGCGTTAAAGGAAAAGCTTTCCCGTGACTGCTACATAGAAAACGAGAGAACATATCTGGCACTTGAGGACGTTTCAAAGCTAATAAAGTGCAGTACCCATTTTTACAGCTCCGGCAATACTGCGGTAATCGCAATCGGGGAGAGCTGGGACAGCGAGCGTGACGCTGAAAAGCAGGCAGTTTCGGCAATGGAATTTGCCATATCGCCTTTCTTTAAAATGTTCACGTAATCTAAGAGTAAAAAATAAAAAAATATACACAGAAGGAGAAGAAAACATGAAAAAGATTCTCAAAGCATTTCTGTTTTCGGTACTGTGCCTGACAGTTTTGTCTGCGGCTGCTTTTGCTGCTGAAAACATTATTGCCAACGGTGACGGAACTTTCCCTGCTTCCTATGCTGACGGAACAGACGGAGAATACTACGCACTTGTTGTAGTAAAGGGCATTTATGCTGAAACAGACACACCCGTAATTTCCGAAACAACTGTTGTTCACATCGATCAGGTGACTGCAGGTGAAAACGGAGCATTATTCGAAGATTTCACACCCAACTCAGGAGATCCTGCTACAGTTTATGTAGGCGGCTCTGACCTTGATGACGGTCCTGTTATTCTCGGTTATATCAATAACGAGGTACAGACCAAGGAATACAAGGTTAGCGTTGCAGTAACTGCTGACAGTGATGCGGCTGCTACAGTTAAGCTTACAGCAGGTGAAACTGTTGTGACTGCGGCTTACAACGAAACAACCGACAAGTACGAGGCTACTGTCGCTGAGGGTACATATAAGCTGACAGTTGAAGTTCCCAAGCATCTTTCTTACACAATGAACGAGCTTGTTGTTGCGGCTGATGTTGATAAGGCTGTGACGGTTAAGGGCGGCGACCTTGATGGAACAGGCGTTATTGACGTAGATGACCTTTCGGTGGTGCTTGGTAATTATAAGACAACATCTGCAGATGCAGATGTTGACGGTAATGGCAGTGTTGATGTAGATGACCTTTCAATTGTACTTGGTAACTACAAGGCAACTGCTACAGTTGAATAATTGATTTTTTGAGGTGAATTTTATGAAGAAGATTATTGTTTTGGCACTTGCTCTCATGTGCATGCTTACAGTAGTTGCATTTGCAGACGTTACTGTTACTTATGATATCCAAGAAGGCAACGTTGCGGATACATACCAGATAGTTGCAACTGTAACTGACCCTGAAGGCGATTTTAGATTGTTCGCGCAGAATATTACATTTGATAATAGCATTTTTGTTCCGGTTTCGAAGACAAAGGGAACAGCAATCGACCTTTCTTCCGGTTCATCAACTTCCAAGACTCCTGTGAAAGTTTATACTTGGCATGATGAAGAAAACGAAGAAGATGTAACTGCTTCTTATGCGAGTGAGCCTGTATGGACTGTAGAAGGCACAGATGTTGTTCTCGACTTTGAAAGCAATCTTGTACCTAACGAATATCCTGTTAATGGATATACACTTTTCTCAATGCATTTTGTATATGCAGACGGAAAGAGTGCAGATGACATCGCAGCTGATTCTTTTAAATTAAATACAATCACCTATACAAATGGTGATAGCACCTGCTATTATTATTATGGTCGTGATGACGAAGGTAAGGCAACCAACATCACAGTTGTAAACAACGTAGTTCCCGCGCCCGTTGTTGAAGAAACCTACTGGAACGCAGGTAACGGCTACGACCTCTATGATATGGCTGGTGAACTGGTTGCTAACAACTCTCCTGTAACCAAGTCCAACGAATCCGAAACAGCAGTTACAGTTAAGTACGGCGGTTACTACAAGAATACAGCTAACTGGTCAGGTGCAGCTCTTAAGGAAGCTGTAACAGTTGACGGTCTTGAAATCGAAGTTTCTTACACAAAACTTCCTTCTTCCACCGACTGTTGGGCATACATCGGTGTTCTTGCTGATCCTTCAATCTTCAGCACAGGCACACCTTATAACAACGGTTATGTAAACCTTATCAGATACAGTGCTGATAACCTTGCAGTATACGGTACAACCGCTTGGACTTCTACAGGCACATACGGTGCAGGCGAAGGCTTCTTCGCAATTGAAGCAGGCGACACTCTCAGAGTTTGCTTCGATAAGAACGCAGAAGGCACATATGACATCACATATGTAAAGAACGGCACAGAATTCTTTGAGCTTCCCGTAGCACTCGATCTCGAAGCAGCTCTCGGCGGCACAACAGGTTATCCCGTAGTTTCCGCTTCCTGCAAGGGCTCTGAAGCAGGCGCATTTGAATATACAGTTGATGTTGCTCCCGAAGAAATCAAGGTTGCTAAGATTCCCGTAGCAGCAGGCGATACAGTTTATGAATACACAGTAGATGCTAGCAGCTACACAGCTACTGAAATTGACGCTGACGGCACATACAATGTACTTGTTCCGGAAACAGATTCAATATCAGTAATTGTTAACAGCGGTTACACAGCTCAGAAGATGTACAATGTTAACGCAACATATGAAGGTTACTACACTGAAACAACATTTGCTGCAAACGGTGTTCTCGGCAGCAATGAAGTATCTATGAGAGCTGATGATCCTCAGGGTATCAGATTCTTCGGTACAGTTTCCAATGGAATTTTAGATGCTGTTTCCGAATACGGCTTCATCATGACAGCCGAATCTGCATACAACAACCTCGACGATGACTATGTACTTGACATGGCTCTCGTTGAAGCAGGAAAGGCTAAGAAGGGTATTGCTTACGACGGCAACGGCACAGACCTCTACTTCTCAAAAGATGATACAACAACAGTTATCGCAGGCGTACTTTACGGTATTCCTAAGACAGCTGAAGGTGTACAGACAGTAATCGTTTCCAGACCTTACTACAAGTCAGGCGATGCTTATGTATACGGTGAAGAAAAAGAGTCTACACTCTACGACATCGCTAAGGAACTTCTTAAGAAGGAAGAATACGAAGCAGTTTGGGAATATGCACAGGAAATCGTTGATCTCGTTGACGGCACAGAGCCTGAACTTCCTGAGCTCACAACCGAAATTGCTATCGACGTAAGCTCTCTCTACGAATAAGTCGGAAAGCCATTACTTCTTCTTCTCCGAAAAAGAAGAAGTAATCAAGAAGAAAAGAATTTAGCACTGACACGAGGTTAGCGAAAATCTTTTCTCAGATGCACGATTATCCGCCCGTGAGTCAAACAACGACTCACGGGCTTACTTTCTCTTTGCTGAAAAGAGAAAGTAACCAAAGAGAAAAGAATTTAGCACCGACACGGGTTTAGCGAAAATCTTTTCTCAGATGCACGGTTATCCGCCCGCGAGTCAAACAACGACTCACGGGCTTTTTTATATTCTGCACTGCACATATAATACAAATTTGGCACAATTCCCGTTGCTTTGGTACGTTGGTGTAAAGGTCGACGGGAGAAATTTTCCGTGTATTTCCTCGGCACTATTTTTCATTAATAACGTCATATATTATGGCGGCACTGCAAAGCGCTGTCGCATCGGTGGTCGGCAGACCGCTGTAAGATGTTTTAAAATGTTATATAAAACCAAGAATGTTAATAATGATACAAAGTTAAAAATAATTTAATAAACTATCTTAAAATTTGTCGAAATTGCATATTTACATTTCGCAAAAATAGTGGTATGATATAAGAGTATCAGTATGTTACAATAATATCAGGAGGAATATAAAAATGTCCAGAAGAAAGTTATCCATGGATGGTAACACTGCTGCGGCACACGTATCGTATGCCTTTACAGAAGTGTCCGCTATCTACCCCATCACACCTTCAAGCCCAATGGCTGAAGTAACTGACACATGGTCCGCTACAGATAAGAATATCTTCGGCGAGCCTGCAAGAAACATCTTTGGCGAAAAAGTAAAGATGGTTGAAATGGAATCCGAAGCAGGTGCTGCAGGTGCAGTTCACGGCTCTTTGGCTTCCGGTGCTCTCACCACAACTTATACTGCTTCTCAGGGTCTTCTTCTTATGATCCCCAACATGTATAAGATCGCAGGTGAATTGCTTCCCAGTGTTATTCATGTATCCGCAAGATGTGTTGCTTCTCATGCACTTAATATCTTCGGTGACCACTCCGACGTATATGCTTGCCGTCAGACAGGTTATGCTATGATGGCTGAATCCAACGCTCAGGAAATCATGGACCTTGGTGCTGTTGCTCACCTTGCTACAATCAAGGGCAGAGTTCCCGTACTCAACTTCTTTGACGGTTTCAGAACTTCTCACGAAATCCAGAAGATCGAAGTTTGGGAAACTGAAGACCTTAAGGAAATGGTTGATATGGATGCTATTCAGGCATTCAGAAACCGTGCACTTAACCCCGAAAGCCCCGTTCTCAGAGGTTCTGCTCAGAACGGCGATATCTTCTTCCAGAACAGAGAAGCTTGTAACAAGTATTACAACGAATTCCCTGCAATTGTTGAAGAATATATGGGCAAGGTTAATGCAAAGCTCGGTACAGATTACAAGCTCTTCAACTACTACGGTGCTGCTGACGCTGACAGAATCATCATTGCTATGGGCTCTGTTTGCGACACCATCGAAGAAGTTATTGACTATATGAACGCTAACGGTGAAAAGGTTGGTCTTGTTAAGGTAAGACTTTACAGACCTTTCTGCGCAGATAAGCTCATCGAAGCTATCCCTGCAACCGTTAAGAAGATTGCTGTTCTCGACAGAACAAAGGAACCCGGCGCTCTCGGCGAACCTCTCTACCTCGACGTTGTTACAGCTCTCGCTACAAACGGCAAGGCTGACATCAAGGTTGTTGGCGGTAGATACGGTCTCGGTTCTAAGGACGTTGCTCCTGCATCAATTTTCGCTTGCTACGAAAACCTCAATGCAGCACAGCCTAAGAACAGCTTCACACTCAGCATCGTTGACGACGTTACAAACCTTTCTCTCGAAGAAAAGGACGCTCCCGATACAGCTGCTGCAGGTACAATCTCCTGCAAGTTCTGGGGACTCGGCGGCGACGGTACTGTTGGTGCTAACAAGAACTCCATCAAGATTATCGGTGACTATACAGAAAAGTACATCCAGGCTTACTTCCAGTATGACTCCAAGAAGACCGGCGGTGTAACAATTTCTCACCTCAGATTCGGTGATAAGCCCATCAAGTCTACATATTATATTACAAAGGCAGACTTCGTTGCTTGTCACAATCCTTCTTACCTGCTCAAGGGCTACAAGATCGTTAACGACGTTAAGCCCGGCGGTAAGTTCCTTCTCAACTGCCAGTGGAAGCCCGAAGAGCTTGATGCTATCCTTCCCGGCGCAGTAAAGAACTACATTGCAAACAACAATATTGAATTCTATATTGTTAACGCTATCGACAAGGCTGCAGAAATCGGTATGGGCAAGAGAACAAACACAATTCTCCAGTCCGCATTCTTTGCACTTGCTAACATCATGCCTATCGAAGAAGCTGTAGAACACATGAAGTACATGGCTAAGAAGTCCTACCTCAAGAAGGGCGAAGCTGTTGTTGAAATGAACTACAAGGCAATCGACGCAGGTGTTGATGCAATCGTTAAGATTGAAGTTCCCGAAAGCTGGAAGACAGCTGATGCTACAGCTGCTAAGGTTACTGTTGAAAACAAGAGAGAATCTCTCAAGAACTTCGTTGAAGACATCGTTCTTCCCGTTAACCTTATGGACGGTGACAGCCTGCCTGTATCCAAGTTTATGGATTACGTAGACGGTACATTCCCTCAGGGCTCTACCGCTTACGAAAAGAGAGGCGTAGCAGTTATGGTTCCCGAATGGATTCCCGAAAACTGCGTACAGTGTAACAACTGTTCCTTCGTATGTCCTCACGCTACACTCAGACCTTTCGTTATGACAGCAGAAGAAGCTGCAGCAGCACCCGGTGCTACTAAGTTCACTGCTAAGATGATCGGTAAGGGCTGCGAAAGCTATAAGTACACAATCGCTATTTCTCCTCTTGACTGTATGGGCTGCGGCGTCTGCGTAGACGTATGTCCCACAAAGCCTGAAAAGAGAGCTCTCAAGATGGTTCCTCAGGCAACACAGGCAGATCAGCAGGAAGTATTCGATTATGCAGTTGCTAACGTTGGTAAGAAGGAAACTCCTTTTGCAGATACATCTGTTAAGGGCAGCCAGTTCAACCAGCCTCTGCTCGAGTTCTCCGGTTCTTGCGCAGGTTGTGCAGAAACATCTTATGCAAGACTTGTTACTCAGCTCTTCGGCGAAAGAATGTACATCTCCAACGCAACAGGTTGTTCTTCTATCTGGGGCGGCTCTGCACCTGCTACTCCTTACACAGTAAACAAGGATAGCCTCCGTGGTCCCGCTTGGGGTAACTCCCTCTTCGAGGACAATGCTGAGCACGGTCTCGGTATTTACACAGGTCAGAAGGCTATCAGAGAAAAGCTTATCGGTAAGGTTGCTGAAATGGCAGAATCCGACAAGGCTTCAGATTCCTTCAAGGCAGCAGCTAAGGCATACCTCGACACACTTAACGACGGCAAGGCAAATGACGAAGCTACAAAGGCTCTCGTTGTTGAGCTCGAAGCAGCAGCTAAGGAAGGTTGCCCTGTAGCTCCCGCAATCCTCGCTGAAAAGCAGTACCTCTCCAAGAAGTCCGTATGGATCTTCGGTGGTGACGGTTGGGCTTATGATATCGGCTTCGGCGGTCTCGACCACGTTCTCGCTTCCGGTGAAGACGTAAACGTAATGGTATTCGATACCGAAGTTTACTCCAACACAGGCGGACAGGCGTCCAAGGCTTCCAACCTCGGTCAGGTTGCACAGTTCGCAGCAGCAGGTAAGGCAATCGGCAAGAAGGATCTTGCTCAGATCGCTATGTCCTACGGTTATGTATATGTAGCTCAGATTGCTATGGGTGCAGACATGAACCAGACAATCAAGGCTATGCAGGAAGCAGAAGCTTACAACGGTCCC
>JAZQFS010000033.1:0-11181 GCA_045539625.1 Eubacteriales bacterium
ATTGTCCGAAAGGAGCTGCATTTTGGTTGCTCTGCCGTACAATGTGGTCAGCATTCCCGCATCCGAAAGGAACAGTTTGAAAAGACTGCTCTTTTCGTTCAAAAGCAATGGAATGGTTGGCTCTGAAACATTGTAAACGGGCAGTGCAACACCTGCACTTGCAAGCCAGATAAAGTTGTCTTCACTTCTTGAATAGCGGAGACCTTTTTTTATGTCCGCGAAATTGAAACGTTTGTTGCTGTCATTAAGCTCGGCAGGAATAAGGTCGTATATCTGTGTAAGATATGGCTTCTTTTCTTCGGATTCATAACGAGTAAAATCCTTTTTGTACTGTACCACAATATCGTTGTGTTCGGCAATTACATCCTCTAAGCTTCTTGTTTCACGGAATTTATCTACAGCAGAAGGCATACCGCCGACATTGAGATACATATTAAATATCTGCATCATACGTTCATGTACTGCATCGTTTACAGGCTTACACTCTGTAAAACAGTTGTATAGAGTAGCACGAAGGTCATCGGTGAAATTGTAGAGCTGAAGGAATTCTTCAAAGTCAAGCGGATACATAGTAAGAGTGGTTAAGTAGCCAACCGGTGCAGATTTGATGTTTTTAAGTTCTACACCCAAAAGTGAGCCGCTGAACACATATCTGAAAGAACCTTCATCTACCCAAAACTTGATTTTAGTTGTCAGTTCTTTGAATTCCTGTATCTCGTCAAAGAAAAGGAATGTTTTTCCCTTTACAAAAGGCTTATCAGCAAAAAGGGATAGATTTGCAATCATATCGTCAACAGTTTCACTTTTTGCAAGTAAATCTACAAGAGCAGGAGTTTTCAACAGGTTGAATTCAACATATTCACATCCCTCGTCCTGCAACACCTTGCGTATAATATAGGTCTTGCCAACTTGTCTCGCTCCATCAATAAGCAAAGCTTTGTTGCTATTCTTTATCCAATCGCTAATTTTTTTCTCAATTTTTCTGTGAAGCATACTATTACACCTCCGATTTCAAATGTATTATAACATAAATTTGTCACTTTTGCAATAGTATTCACTGAAAATTTGACATTTATTCCGAAGAAATTATTCTTTGTATGACATTTATTCTTGCTTATATAATGCGATTTTTGCATCAACAATCATTTTTCACTAGAAATAAAAATTTTTTATCACTTGATTTTTTAACTCCTGCCATTGCAGGAATGATTTTTCTATGATAAAATGACATCGTAAAAATGGTAAGCAGTTAGGCAGGTGTTGGCATATGTCTTTTCTTAGGATAGGTGTGTGCATTTATGCCTGCTTTTTATCTTTTTGCAGGAAAACAAAACAATTATCGGAGTACCGGTTACATATTAACTCGCCGAAATACACATTATCTCAAAATATTTTCTGAAAAATACCCTTTATTTTTTCTCCTGGTCTTGTAAGGCGAAGAATAATGTGGTTAACTATGTGTGTAAACATGGTAAGCAGTTAAAACGGTAAGCAGGTAAGCAGGTATTGGCATATGCCTTTCATTAGGATAGGTATGTGCATTTATACTTGCTTTTTCTCATTTTTACGGAAAACAAACTTTTTTGCAGAATAGAAAAAATTTATACCTTCAATTTTAGCTCCACCGCTACCAATTAGAATTTACATATGCTAAAATAGCATTGTAAAAATGGTAAGCAGTTTGGTTCGAACGGTCTTTGACCTAATAGAATTGGTAAGCAGTTTAGATGGTTTTTGAAGGTAAACAAATTTACCACGAAGCCGTCGGGGTTTTTGTGAAACCTTGTAAGAAAACGAGGGTACACAGAGACTTTTCTGACGGGAGAGTTATGCCCAAATGCCTTTTTTCAAGGTGTTTGGCACAACAAATTATTATCAATTAAAACAAATGATTTTTGCACTACAAAAAATATTTTTGAAATTTAAGTTTTAATTTAGCGCCACCTCTACCCAAGAGGGTTTACATATGTTATAATAGCATTGTAAAAATGGTAAGCAGTTAAAACGGTAAGCAGTTAAGGTGTTTTTAAGGGTAACAAATATTACTCGGAAACGTCAATTTTTTGACGGAAGAACTATGCCTAATGCTTCTCTTTGAGAGCATTGTGGGGTATAAAATGTATGACTGCTATTTGCAGCCTATGGATTGATAAAACTACGAGATATTTATGCCCTGAAGCTTTATCTAAAACTTAATATTACTGGAACAAAAAGAATGTAGGTTTAGCCTTAATTGGTTTATTTCTGCATTCTTTTTTTATCTAAATATCGAATGGAAACCAAAACTTTTGTAGAGTTCTATCGACACTTTTTACCCTGCTCGGCAGGAATGTGTACGGACAAAATTTTGAGGAACAACGAAAACGAAATGTGCAAGCTTTTAACGGTTTTCCTTCCACAGACAAAGCAAGTATTCGGTTGCTTTGTTACTTAAAATCCAGGATGTGAGCAGACATCCGGACACAGTAGCGGCTGTGTAAATACATTCATATGTCACCGCTTATGGCATATTTCAGCATCGGCAAGATATTGCACCTGAGTTTAGCAGGTTGATGCTACCGCGGGACTTTTTTAGTCCAAATCGAATAATTGCGGTAATATTACTAACCGGGCAGTAAGCCTTTTTCCAGGGCTCCCGAAAAATCGAAGATTTTTTGGGAAAGAGGAGCATCAGTCCGCAAAGCAAAGTTGCTTTGACAAAAGCAACGAAGCCCAAAGGACTTGATGCGACGAAAAGGGAGACAGGGATTAAAAAAGCACCCGAAAGTGCCGTAACTACGCTGTTTTCCATTAAGTCAAACAAGGAAATACAGAGGTAACAGACACAGAAACTCAGTGCCATAGCTATGCCCTTGCGAAAGAAAGGACAAAAATGAAAACTACAATATACAAGAATTTAGAAGTCCAGTACAACAAGTTGTTCCGTCATCTGAAGGTTGGAAGCTTCAAGACAAGAGAGCGTTACGGCAAGGCATTCAAACGCTTTATGGTATTTCTTGCACGAGAGTACCGATTGCAAAAACTTTGCAACATCTCGGAAAAGCACATACTTGCGTATGTGTCGTATATGCAAAGTAAAGGCTTGTCAGCTTCGACTATCAAGACCGAGCTTGCCGCCATTCGCTTCTTCCACGATAATATGCCGTATACGAGAAGCGAACTACCGACCAATGAGGACTTGGACCTTAAAAAGCGAACCTTCGGTGGTGTGGATAGAACCTGGACTACTCCGGAATTTAACCATATGCTCATTGCCGCAATTGATAACAAGGATTATCAGGCGATTCTGTGTCTTGCACGATATGCGGGGCTTCGCTTGGAGGAATGCTTCCGCATTGACACCAACGACGCAAAAAATGCCCTTGATACAGGCAAGCTGCTTGTCAAGGGCAAGGGCGGACTTTGGAGATATGTACCTATCAATGAGTCTATCAAAATTACATTCCGTGATATGTTGGAAATAACTCCCATTGGAGAGAAGTTGTTTGTGAGACCTTACGACAAGACACATCTTGCAATGAAGCGATTACAATGCTTTATCGCATATCACAGAAAGAGATTTACCGAGAATACCATTACTTTTCACGGACTTCGACACACCTTTGCTCATGAACAGTACAACAAGTTTATTGAACAAGGTTATTCCGATTTCGTTGCTCGTAAAAAGGTATCAGAGCTGCTTGGGCATCACCGTGACGATGTTACGAGAATCTATCTGTCGGGCGGTGATGATGTATGACCAAGAAGAAAAATACCATTGTAAACACCGAAGCCAACACGAAGAAAACCACCCACTTATTGAATAATAACAAAACGGAGAAAGCTGAATGCAAAGTTCCTATTCATCTTAAAATGACCTTGACCATTAAGGAAGCGGCGGAGTATAGCAATATCGGCATTAACAAAATCGATAGTATGCTTCGTGCCCCTAATTGTCCGTTTGTGCTCTTTGTAGGCACTAAAAAGCTTGTGAAACGCAAAGAATTTGAAGAATATATCAACGATAAAATAATAATTTAAGCAACAAAGTTAAAAATTTACAAAAAAGCCTAAGATTTTTTGGTGAATTCACTTGAGGAAAAGAGCATCTTATGATATAATTTATATGTAGCAGTATGCTCTTTTTCTCTCTGTGAGAAAGGAGTTAACAATGGGAAAGAACCTTAAAGGAAAAGACTGCGGTAAGGGTATTTACCAAAGAAAGGACGGATTATACAGCGCTCGCTTTGTTGATAAAACAGGCAAAAGGCACGAAAAATACTTCGGGACGGTTCCCGAAGCTCGTAATTGGATGGAAGAAGCTAAATACGCTGACATGCACGATGGTGTTTTCGTAGCTACGGAAACTACGGTTGATGAATGGTTTGATTTTTGGATTGAAAATATCGTTGGAGATTTAGCCCCCAATACGATTCGCAACTATCGAGAACGATACACATTCAACATTCAGCCCGTTATGGGGAAAATGTTAATAGCAAATGTAAAACCGATGCATTGTAAAAAGGTGTTCATTCAGATGGATGCCGACTATGCCGGCTCGACCATACGCCAAACATTCATTACTATGGGAACAATGTTCAAGGCTGCAAAGATGAATGATCTCATCGCAAAGCACCATATGGACGGTGTTCGCTTTACAAAACCCGTTCGTGCAACAGATCATATTAAGTTTCTCACCCGTGAAGAACAGCGTACTTTTCTTGAGACTGCGAGGCGTTCTCACAACTACAATCAATACGCCCTCATCCTCGAAACAGGACTACGAACAGGTGAAATGATTGGTTTGACTTGGGATGCGATTGACTTTGAAAAGCGGACACTAACCGTTAATAAAACTTTGGAATACAGACACAAACAAGGTTATTGGCGTGCAGGACCACCTAAGACACAGCAAAGCTATCGCACCATTCCTCTAACAGACAAGGCATATGGTATTCTCAAAGACATTTGGGATAATCGAAAAGGTAGAAAGGAATCACCTCTGCTCGATGAAACATTAGAGTATGTTGATAGAAGAACGGGCGTAACCTCAACGCTCGTTTTGCGTGACCTTGTTTTTATCAACTATCGCACCGGTGAGCCTGCCAAAAACAGTTCTTATGATACCCACCTTTACAAGCTCTGCGACGAAGCAGGGATTACACGCTTTTGTATGCACGCTTTACGCCACACATACGCCACTCGTGCTATCGAAAGCGGGATGCAGCCAAAGGTACTGCAAAAGCTGCTGGGACACGCCAGTATAAAAACAACAATGGACAGGTATGTTCATGTGACTACCGATTCATTAGACCAAGCTGTAAGGCAATTTGAGCTAAATGGGGTTTTCTGATATATAAATCTATATAAATCAATGCAAAAATGGCGTAAAAATGGCGTAGTAGCCAAAACGCAAATCGCGAAAACCCTTGAAAATAAAGGAGATGTAGAAAAAAATGAAATTAGGTATAGTAGGCCTTCCCAACGTAGGCAAAAGCACACTTTTCAACGCAATAACAAACGCAGGCGCAGAAGCTGCAAACTACCCATTCTGCACCATTGACCCCAACGTCGGCATAGCTCCTGTTCCCGACAAACGACTTGACGTGCTTGCAGAAATGTACAATCCCGAAAAATACACTCCTGCCGTTATCGAATTTGTTGACATTGCAGGTCTTGTAAAGGGTGCTTCGCAAGGCGAAGGTCTTGGCAACAAGTTCCTTTCACACATCCGTGAGGTTGACGCTGTTGTTCACGTTGTAAGATGCTTTGAAAACGATGACATCATTCACGTAAACGGTCACATTGACCCCGCCGATGACGTTAACACCATAAATCTTGAGCTTATTTACTCCGACATTGAAATCGTTGAAAGAAGAATTGACAGAGCAAAGAAGATACTTAAGGCTGACAAGTCGGCTCAGAAGGAAATCGACCTTCTTGAAAAAATTCTCGTATGCCTCAACGAAGGCAAAAAGGCAAGTCTTCTTGACTACTCCGACGACGAGCTTGAAATGCTTAAGGAAGTTCCACTTCTTTCAATGAAGCCCGTTATTTACGTTGCCAACATCAATGAGGACGAGGTTGGTACAGACCTTACAAAGAATCCTCATTACATGGCACTTAAAGCAATTGCCGACAGCGAAAACTCAGGCATCATCAGCGTATGTGCAGGCATCGAGGCTGAAATCAGCGAGCTTGAGCCTGAAGAAAAGAAGGAATTTCTTGCAGACCTTGGCATTGAAACATCAGGTCTTGACAACCTTGTTACCGCAGGCTATGAGCTCTTAGGTCTTATCAGCTACTTAACAGCAGGTCCTCAGGAAGTGCGTGCGTGGACTATCAAGAAGGGCACAAAAGCTCCTCAGGCGGCAGGTAAAATTCACTCCGACTTTGAAAGAGGCTTTATCAGAGCCGAAATCGTTTCCTTCGACAACCTTGTTGAGTGCGGCTCTGTTGCTGCAGCAAAGGACAAAGGTCTTATGCGTTCAGAAGGTAAGGAATACGTTATTCAGGACGGTGACGTTGTTCTGTTCAGATTCAATGTATAGTTAGTTTTTGCCCGGCAAGTACGGTCGCTTTTTGAAAAAAGCTCCGCAAAAACTTTATTTTGGCTTCGCCGTTGTGAAGTGGTAAAAAGATATAAATTAAGGGTTACGGTTTTTTTGCCGTAACCCTTTTTCACGCCCTAAACCACCAAATCCGCCGCCGTCATAACAGTAAATCCCGCAAAGAACACTATCACCGAAAGTACCTTGCTTCCGCCGCTTTGGTACACGTCGCTCAGTAAATCAAACACCGTGACGTAAATCATCGCTCCTGCCGCAAAGCCCAGAAGAAACGGCAGAACTCCTGTCATTGTCCCCGAGAAAAACAGTGCAATCATGGCAAAAACAGGCTCGGCTATACCTGACATTATTCCAAGTATAAAAGCACAGGACTTGCTTTTTCCGCCGTAATAAAGCGGCATTGATATTACCGCACCCTCGGGAATATTTTGCAGTGCAATGCCTATTGACAGCGATAAAGCCGACGCCGCAAGCGACGGAGAATGTGAAGCAAAAGCACTTGCCGCCGCAACTCCTACCGCTATTCCTTCGGGGATATTGTGGATTGTCACCGCCGTCATAAAAGAAGCGGATTTGCTGTCACTGACACTCATATTCCGTGATGTCACCTTTTGGATAACCATAATAAATGCAACACCCGTCCACACACCACAAAGCGGCATTACCGCACCGTATTCAAAGGCAGGTATCAGCAGACTCCAGAAGCTTGAAGCAAGCATTATTCCCGCCGACAGCGACAAAAGATAAGGCTTGCTCCTTGAAAATTCAACACCCTTGATAAATACACCGCCTGCTCCCAATGCCGTTCCCAATATGGGCAAAAGCAGGGCAGCTGATAAAACTGACAAGCTGATTACCTCATCTCAGTTAAAAATAAGAAGCATACCAAACGGTATGCCCCTTAGCATTATATATTAAAAAATGTCCTTGTGTGAAAAAGCCTTACTCCGCTATTTTCTTCAATCGCTTCATCATATCATTTTCCTTGCCGAAAAAGGAGAATAATCTGTCATATTCCTCATAAAGCTTATTGTACAGCTTTACATTTTCCTCTATCGGCTTGTAGCTTTGCTCTCTTACCTTGCTCATAACAGCACTGCAAGACTTCATATCGGGATAAAGCCCCGATGCCACACACGCCGACATTGCAGCACCAAGCGCCCCTGCAAGTGGTGAGCCTGAAAGCTTAATTTCCTTGCCCAGCACATCTGCATAAATCTGCATTGTCATTTCGTCCTTGTCGGCAATTCCTCCGCTTGCAAAGATTTCCGTCACTTTGCAGCCGCCGTCTTCAAAGGTCTCAACGATTTTTCTTGCACCGTATGCCGTTGACTCAATAAGTGCTCTGTAAATATCCTCAGGCTTTGTTGCAAGATTCAGCCCAACAATAACACCCGTCAGGTCTGAGTCGGACAGAGGCGAACGGTTGCCACCCCACCAGTCAAGTGCCACAAGCCCCGATTTACCGGGCTTTTTAACCTTCGCTTTATCTCGCAGAATTTTGTGAACGCTGACATTCTTTTCCTTTGCCTCGTCAAAATAGCTCATAGGTACCTGATTTTTTACAAACCAGTCAAAGCTGTCTCCCACACAGCACTGCCCTGCTTCATATGCGTAAAGACCGTCAACGATACCTCCGTCAACAACTCCGCTTATCCCCAAAGGTAAGGTCTGTGTCTTGTCCATAAAGATTTCACAGGAGCTTGTGCCTATAATCATAAGCATCTGTCCTTTGTCAACAATTCCCGTTCCCGGAAGTGCCGAATGTGCATCTATGTTGCAAATTGCCACGGGAACGCCTTCACAAAGGCCGAGTTTCTGTGCCTCTTCGCCTTTAAGATACCCTGCAAGGCTGTTCATGGTGTTCACCTTGTCTGATACCTTTGTGCCCACAAGACCGTCAAATCTTTCATCAAGGCTCTTTAATGAGTCGTTGTCAAGGAATTTTCCTCCTCCGTGGTATAAGCCTTTAAAGCCTGCCATTGCAACACTGTGAACTTCGTTGCCTGTCAGCACCCATTCAAGCCAGTCTCCTGCCTCAACAAAGCGGTCTGCCTTGTCAAAAACCTCAGGAGCTTTATGGGCAATTTCCATTATTTTAGGCAACATCCATTCGCTTGAAACCTTGCCGCCATACTGCTTTATCCAACCGCTGTCGGCAAATTTTTGGTTTATTATGTCGGCATAAGGCTGTGCGGCGTGGTGCTTCCACAGCTTGACATAAGCATGGGGATTGGCAGAAAACTCATCGGTAAAGCAAAGCGGAGTGCCGTCGCCGTAAACAGGAAGAATGGTGCAGGCGGTGAAGTCAAAGCCGATACCCGCTATCTCATTAGCGTTAACATTTGCCCTTGACAGTACACCTTTGACAGTAATTTCCAACACCTCAAGGTAGTCACGGGGATGCTGAAGTGCAAAATTTGCAGGAAGATCACTGCCGTCAAGAAATTTTTCGTCCATTACACCGTGAGAATATTCCGCCGTAAAAGATGCAATTTCCTCACCTGTAGCATAATCCACCAATAATGCTCTTGCAGACAGCGTGCCGTAGTCTATACCAATAACATATTTCTTCATAGAAACGCTCCTTGTGTCTTTTTTTGCAGTATATCACATTTTCTGACACAAATCAATCTATTTGTGTAAACAAATTTACTTTTAAACTATTGACAAAGCTTTTGGATTTTGATATAATAACTCCGTTAATCAAGAATATGTCACACGACATTTACAATTTAATATTTATTGAGGTGTAGCGTAGCCCATAGCGTGCTTGTTTCGGGCTTCGAAAACGAGCGCCGCCGGTGGCGGATACAGCGAGTTGCAGAAGGCGAAAAACAACGAGTGGCAAGACTTGGCTCTGTCAAGTCGCAGTCCGCGACTATGTTTTTCACAGGGCACACGACATTTACAATTTAATATTATCGAGGTGTAGCGCAGTTGGTAGCGTGCTTGTTTCGGGTGCAAGAGGCCGCGAGTTCGAGTCTCGCCACTTCGACCAGAAGACGTAGGATTTTCCCTGCGTCTTGTTTTTTTGCAGTGCTTGTTTTGGGCTTCGCAGGCGAGCGCCGCCTGTGGCGGATTCAGCGAGCCGAAGAAGGAGAAAAACAACGAGCCGTAAGGTGCGGCTTGTCCGTGCCGTAGCGGCGACTATGTTTTTCTCAGGCAGAGAGGCCGTGGGTTCAAGTCCCGTAACTTCGCGAATGATGTGTACTTCGAACATTTGGGCAACCATTATCGTACAAAAACAAAGGAACTGTCCGTTTTTTGGGACACAGTATCATGTATAATAATAGTAACAGTAAAAAAGGAGATGTGAAAAATGACTTTGGTAGACAATTTTGTTGTAAAAGATGACGATAAGCATATCAGTTTTAAGCCTGACGATCGAGATTTATGGGGAGATAATCATCGTGATAATACCGAAAATAACATTAATGTTTTGGAACTATCTTATTATCAAGAAGACGAGGACGGCTGGGGCTTCGGTGGAGGAGAATATATTACTACACAAGATTTAGCGGAAATTTCCCATGGCATACAACAAATTCTAAAAAAAGAATTTAATCAATTCGCATATAGTTGTTTGGACGAAATAATTAAAATAAGTATCGATGTAAAAGCGAATGGATTGCTTGACTTTACCGTCTCAATGATTGAAACCTTATGTCGAGAGAGTTATATCACCTTCACTATGAACAATTTAACCTTTGAAGAATTCGCAGAAAAAACTAAAATTTTCATTGAGTGGGAAAGGCAGTTCCCCACATTAGAAAAGTCATGGTTATCGTTGTATCACGCAACATTTGATAAAATCTTTCAACACGATTGCGCCAACGGTACACGATGCCAAGCTGATTTCAACATAAAGGTTGATGACCTGTTGGAAAATAACCCTTATGGTTTGGGTGATTTTTTAACTCAACTATTGACCTATTTTGAAGAAAACTCAAATATCGACTCAAAATCTTTATCCAATTATATAAACGCCCTGTAAACATGCTCTATGCCCCATGGTAAAAAGCTTGACTCGGATTACAAGAAAGTGTAACACTCTCTACCCTTAATTATTCATATACAAAATATCTGACAAAAAACGGTACCCCCTTTACGGTTATAAGTAAAAGATATGCTGTCCCACCCTTTGCGGTATAAAACGAAAGGAGAGATTTGAATGGGCTGGGCAAAATACGCAGAAGATAACTTTGAGATTTATTTGGAAAGAATGGACGTGATATACAAAAAATCTGCACGGCGGCAAATTGCAGAAACCGAGACACACTGTTTGCAAGAACAAACCGATAAAAAGAATGACAGCCTTTCCCGAAAATCAGCGGAGAAAAGCTGTTTTTCTTTGCACAATCATAACCACCGGCTAAGCCGGTGGTTTGCTCAGGCCTATAAGGCCATGATACTGGCAGGGCTAAAAGCCCTCCGAAGATCTGCCAGCCGCAAGCGGTTTCAAGCTACCGCTAAAGCGGTTGGCTTATTTATTGCTCTTTTTCACCGGCTCACCCGTAAACGGGTCCACCAGCTCTTTTAGGCTCATTTGCTCGTACGCTAAATCTTCTTGTAATTGATGTCTTATATATTCTGCTATTGCCTTTTTATTCTTGCCCACCGTATCTACATA
>JAZQFS010000034.1:0-5867 GCA_045539625.1 Eubacteriales bacterium
AGTTGAAGCTATGATAAAGCTCTCTATGCTTGATGAGGCTAAGGCGTATATTAAAAATTACTGGGGAGCGATGATTGAAAAGGAAGCCGACACCTTTTATGAGGTTTTTGTACCCAATGACGATGATTTTTCTCCTTACCGAGACAGAATGATAAACAGTGCATGCCACGCTTGGAGCTGTACCCCTACGTATTTTATAAGAAAATATTTTAACTGATTTTTGAAGGGATGATTTTATGTTTGTACCTGTATTGCTGTTTGTTCTTGGTTTTGTTCTTCTTATTAAAGGCGGAGATTGGTTTGTTGACGGCGCAAGTGCCGTTGCTCACAGATTTCATATTCCCGAGCTTCTTATCGGTGCTACTGTCGTTTCAATAGGAACTACTCTTCCCGAGGTTATGGTTTCGGCGACAAGTGCCCTTGAAGGTCACGGTGAAATTGCCTACGGAAATGCCATAGGATCCATCATATGTAACACCTCGCTCATTGCGGCTATAACAATTGCCGTTCGTCCTTCGGTTGTTAACAGAAAAACGCTTGTGCTTCCGCTTGCTTTCTTTTATGTTTCTGCCGCATTTTACTCTGCAGTTGCATATACAACAGGATTCTTTTCAAGAACCGTCGGCGTTGTTCTCGTTCTTATGTTCCTTGCTTATATGACTATTTCAGTATTTCAGGCGAAAAAAGAAATGAAGCCTGCTGATGCTGCGAGTGAAGAGCAAACAACCTCTTCACCTTTGGCAATTGACTTGTTGAAGCTTGTGGCGGGTGCTGCATTAATTGCGGTTGGAGCAAGACTTCTGGTTGATAACGGAACATTGATTGCACAGGCACTTGGTATTCCCGAATCGGTAATAGCACTTACCTTTGTTGCTCTCGGTACATCACTTCCTGAGTTGGTTACGGCAATAACCGCACTTGTAAAAGGACACGGTGCGCTGTCTCTTGGAAATATAATCGGAGCAAATATGTTTAACCTTGTTCTTGTCAGCGGCGTGTCAACTGTTCTCAGCCCGTTTTCCATTCCCCAAAATACACTTTCCAACGGCGTTAATACATCACTTGCCGTTGATATACCGGTAATGCTCTTTGTTATGAGCTTTATGGTGCTTCCCGCTCTTGTCAGACAAAAGCTTTCAAGAGTGCAGGGAATTCTGCTGCTTGTAGTATATGCCGGTTACTGCGTATTTCAGTTTGCAATGTAATAATTGGTTATATAAAGAATAAAAAACACTTTTCAGGAGTTGTACAATGATAGAGTTACAGTTTCCGTATGGAAAAGAAAAAATGTGTTACAGCTTTGATGAAACAGAATTAAAGGCTGTTCTTACCTCATCTATAGAAGAATACGAGCCAAAAGCTTCTGAAATCGAGCTTGTAAGACAGGCACTTGAAAATCCTGTTGACTCATATAAGCTGTCCGAGCTTGCAAAAGGCAAAAACAACATCGTAATCATCGCCAGTGACCATACAAGACCTGTTCCCGGTAAGGTTATAATGCCGCTGATGTTGGAGGAAATAAGAAAAGGAAATCCAACTGCGGATATAACAATTCTGATTGCCACAGGCTGTCACAGAGGTACAACACGTGATGAGCTTGTAAGTAAATTCGGTAAAGATATTGTTGCAAAGGAAAAAATCTATATCCACGACTGCGATGATAGGGATATGCTGACCAATATAGGAACGCTGCCCTCAGGCGGAGAATGCGAAATTAACAAGCTTGCCGTCAATGCCGACCTACTTGTTGCCGAAGGCTTTATCGAACCCCATTTCTTTGCAGGCTTTTCGGGAGGAAGAAAAAGCGTACTTCCCGGTGTTGCAGGACGTAAAACCGTGCTTGCAAACCATTGCTCGGAGTTTATTGCAAGCGAAAACGCGAGAACGGGACTTCTCGAAAACAACCCAATACATAAGGACATGCTGTGGGCAGCAAAAAAGGCGGGACTCTGCTTTGTTGTAAATGTAGTGCTCAATGCAGAAAAGAAAGTAATATATGCAGTGGCAGGGGATACAGAAAAGGCACATAAAAATGGAACAGACTTTTTGTTCTCGTTGTGCGGTGCAGATGCAGTTGAGGCCGATATTGCAATATCCACAAACGGCGGATATCCTCTTGACCAGAATGTGTATCAGGCTGTAAAAGGCATGACGGCTGCCGAAGCGACAGTAAAAAAAGACGGCGTCATAATTATGCTTGCACAAAGCGGTGACGGGACAGGCGGTGACTATTTCTATCATCAGCTTGCAGATGAAAAGGATTTGAACAAAATCATGGATAACATTCTTTCCCACGGCAGAAACGAAACGGTACCTGACCAGTGGGAGGCGCAGATTCTTACAAGAATTTTACTTCACGCAAGGGTGATTTATGTTTCGGATATGCCCGATAAAACCGTAATGGATATGCACATGATACCTGCACATTCCCTTGATGAAGCTATGAAGAAGGCAAAGCAAATATTGAATAAGGAAAAAGTTACAATAACAGCTATTCCCGACGGAATTTCGGTAATGGTAAGAAAGTGAAGGTGTCACGTATGAATATTCCCGAGTATATAACAGATGAGGCGAAGGTTCTTGATAAACGTGAATTTGATGAAGGCAAAATAATTGTTGCCGTTGAAAACACCCATAGAGCTGAGTTTGATGCATATATCGGCGAGCTTGAAAAGAACGGTTATGAACAGGTGTTTAAAAATGAAGTCCCCTGTGAAAATGAAACTGCAAAGGATAATGTCACATTCCTTGTTCTCAAAGGAAAAGACGGTAATGCATACGCTTCCTTTTATCCGTTTATCGACAGAGCACAGGTGATATTTGACAGCATCACGCCTTTGCACAGTTATGAAACAGTACCTTGCGGAAAAGTCACCCCCGCGATAACACAGTGTACACACACCTTTGGAATGAGCTACTGTATTAAGCTGTCGGATAACAGCCTTATAATAATTGACGGCGGCTTTAGGGATGAGATATTTGAGGGTGAGCTTGCAAGAGTGGTTGAAGAAAACACGCCAAAAGGACAGAAGGCTGTCATATCCATGTGGTTTTTTACTCATATGGATCCCGACCATATTCTTCTTGCTTCGGATTTTCTTCATGATTACAGGGATAAAGTTGAGGTAAAAGGCTTTGCCTACAGCTATCCAAGGGATTCTCAGTACGGCTATTCTCCAAAGGAAGAAATAAACGGCTATGTTGACGATCTTGAAGCAAGTATTAAGGAAAACTTTCCCGAAACACCCGTGTATATGCTGTATTCGGGTGATATGTATCCGTTTGCGGGACTAAATGTTCATGTACTTAACTGCTTTGACCTTATGCATCCGAGAAAATCCTTTTCGCCTAACTGTGAAAGTGCCGTTTTCAGATTTGAATTTGCTAATGGGAAAAACGTGATTTTCCTCGGTGACAGCGTGACGGAAGGAAGCAAGAAGATAGCAAAGGTGTACGGCAAGGCTCTGAAAAGTGATGTTCTTCAGGTTGCACATCACGGACTTATCGGAGGCAATCTTGAGCTGTATAAGCATATTGATCCCGATATTTGTTTTTGGCCTGTTATGAAGGAACGCTTTGAAGGCACTCATGCAAAGGAAGAATTCCACTATTGTCTTGGTGAAGGCGGCTTTGAGTTCAATAAATGGATACGTGACGATTCCGTAAAGAAAAGACGTCACTATCACCAGACGGGAACGGTTTGTCTTGACCTTGACACGCTTGAGGCGGCAGTGGACGAACGCATAAGAAAATTTGAGTTCAAATCGGGCGTAAGTGCCGACCTTATGTATGTGTATTCTCCCATATGTAAGGTGCAAAAGCAGTTTACTCTTGATACCGACTGTGTTGTCAACGGTTTTAATGATGAAATTAACGATTACGATTATATAAGCGTTGTCACAGAGAAAAAGTATAAAACGGGAATTACCGTAAAACTTGAGTGTCTGTTTGAAAAATACGGTGCACCGCTTGTTGTGTTTTCCGATGACATCCGTGATGAAAACGGTGTGCTTACATATGGTCATCACTATGAAGTTGTGGCATACGAGAACGGTATAAACATATGGAGTATTGTTCCGTATCCCGAAAGAGCCGAAAGACCGATTAAACCAACCAAAATCGGATTTTTGGAATTTCCCGTCAAGGAAAATGAGCCCATTGAGCTTGAAGTGAAAATTTACGGTAATAAGATAACGGCAAGCCTTTGCGGACAGACCCTTGAAGTTACGGATGAGCAAATTCCCGAAAACTTCCATGTAGGTGTGACGGCTTGTGAAGGCAATAATAAAATTTATGAAATGTATATTTTAGACGGTGTAAAGTAAAGGAAGTATGAAATGGAAAGCTTAATCAGATATACTCCTGCGGTTTTTGCGGCACATGATGAATATCAGATAATGGTGCTTGTAAACTCTCCTTGCCTTATGTGGGTAAAGGTTGGAAATGAGTGCTTTTATGACGACTCCTGCGGAATACTCCGTTCCGAAACGGATGTACATAGAATGTGTGTGCCAAGCTCGCTTCTTGATAAAGAAAAAAAGTACACGGTATGCGACCGTAAGATGACAGAAAGACTTGCGTACTATTCCAAAACAGAAGATGTTTTTGAAACAGAATTTGAGTTCAGACCCGTACAGGACGGCAAAATGAACACCTATTTGATTGCCGATGCACATAATATGGTAAAACCCTGTGTTGATGCTGCAAAGGAATTTGAAAAGCAGTACGGCAGCCTTGATTTTCTTATCTTGGGCGGTGATATTCCAAACGATAGCAGCTGTACAGATAACTTTGAAAATATATATGACATTATTTCATTTGTAACAGGCGGTAATATTCCCACAGTTTTTGCAAAGGGTAACCACGATATGAGAGGGATTTGTGCCGATAGGCTTGAGGATTATATTCCAATCGAAAACGGCGTGTCATACTATTCTTTCCGACTTGGCTCAATGTGGGGACTTGTGCTTGACTGCGGAGAGGATAAAAACGATGACTTTAACTCATACGGCAATACAATCTGCTGTCATGCCTTCAGACGTAAACAAACACAGTTTATTAAAAATATAATTGCCAATGCAGAAAAAGAATATAATGCACCCGATGTAAAAAATAAGGTGGTGTTCTGCCACGTAAACTTTACGATGCAGTCACAAGAACCCTTTAATATCGAAGAAGACCTGTATAAAGAGTGGACGTCAATGCTTAATGAGCATATAAAACCCGATATTATGATTTGCGGTCATGACCATAAGCAGAAGTTCATAGATAAGGGCATGTGGGAAGGTGATTTGTGCTCTCATGCTTTTCCGATAGTTGTAGGTTCTGCACCGAATACTCAGGAAAATTACTATGCAGGAGCAGGCTTTGTAATTGAAAAAGATAAGAAAACAGCCGTTTTTATTGATAATAAGGGTGCAGAGAGGGAAAAATCACCTTTTAAGTATGAAAAGTAAGGAGATAATTATGAAGACATACAGTTGTTTTGAAAAGCCGATGACAGTGTTCGGCGTACCTTTTTTTGAAGAAAAGAAAGTCTTTGAGAGAGTACCCGCCGATATCCGTAAACAACTTGAAAAGTTAAGCTTTCTCGGTAGGCGGACTCCCGGTGCAAGAATGGGATTCAGGACGGATGCAACCAGCTTTACTGTTAGAATCAAATTATCATCTCTGAATCCGGACATTGGAATGAGTATTTTCGCTTGCCAGTCTGTTAATGTTATGATAGGTGACAGAAAAAACAGCAGATTTGCAGGACTTGTTTCTCCGCCTGATTATAACACTAAGGAATTTGAAAAAACAATCTATAAAAATCATGAAATGGAAGAAGTTACGCTTTGGCTTCCAAGAAACGAAATTATAGAAAG
>JAZQFS010000035.1:0-17926 GCA_045539625.1 Eubacteriales bacterium
TAAATTCACCTTTCCTGCGCTTTATGAAGCATAAGGAATTTCGCCGTCTGCGGACGGCGACCAAGGCTCTGCCTTTGGAAACCGCAAGCCTTTGAAAAGGCTTGACCTAAACTTTCACAATGGTTTTGCGACAAGCTCAAATCTCCCTGCTTTGTGCAAGGAGATTTTTTCTATATGTTTATGCTTCAACCACAACAACATTATCAATCATATATGAGAATGATGTATGACCGTCACCCTTCTTGACAGGATTGCTGTAGAATGCAACTTCATGAGGCTTTGTTCCTGCTTCAACATTTGCCGCCACAAATTCGCCCTCAACATGCACCCATCCGTCCGAAGCACTAAGCTTTGTAAGCACTACATTGTGGTCATACTTTGAGCCGTTTCCGTCGGTAGCGGTTGAGTCTGTATAACGGAAATTGAGAACTACCGAGCCCTCAAGCTCTTTTTCGCCTTCAGAGTCACCTACAAGCTTGACATCAAAACTGTACTTATAGGTTTTTCCCGTACGGAAGCCGAATGGTGTCTGGAGGTATGTCCAGTTCTGACCGGGCTTTGCAAGTACCTGCCATGCCTTGTTTCCGTTTTCCTCGGTAACTATTGAGACAGCACCGTTATGGCTGGTAAAAGCACCTGTTTCGCTTCCCTCTGCGTTACCGTTTACGATAACACCCGCTTTTTCTGCCGAGCCGTCCTGAACGGCAGGCTTTTCTGCAGTCGCATTTCCTCCTGTGGAAGGCTTTGCATTGCCTGTGCCGAGATTGTAGAACTTGATATAGTCAATATAATATGTTGCATCGTAAAGGTCGGCAGGATCATATCTCATAGCTGTGATATTGCCTGTCCAGTGCTCATTCTTGCCAAGGTCAAGAACAAGATACATATAACCTTCTTCATCGGTAGGCGTATCTCCGCTGAAGAATGCCGTAGCATGAGCATTTGCACTGTAGCTTTCGGAAATTGTACTGTCATTGCGGAAGAAAATTGTAGCTGCACCTTCCGCACCGTGATCCTTAAGCTTCATTCTTGCAACTGCAACATCATATTTTGTTGCATCCCCGAGTGCTGCGGGAAGTGCCTTGAATTCGCAGATGATGTCGTTTTCGCCCGGCTTTGTTTCAACAACAAACTTGCCGTTTTCAAACTTGCTGTTTGCTCTGTGTGCCACCATGTTAGCCTCTGCTGCGGAATCAAATTCCACAGAGAAAACGGGAGTATTTGCTTCAACTATCTTCTTGCCTTCGCTTGAAAGAACCGCAGACTGCTCTTCCTTCTTTCCTGCTTCAGAGGAAGTTGCGTTGTCGCCCTTGATGAAGCGAACATAGTCAAAGGTATAGTTACCGTTGTTGTTGGTAGGATCGTATCTGAACACGGTGATGTTTCCTGCCCAGTCAGCGTTGGTTGTAAGGTCAATTCTTACGGTGGTGTAGCCTTCTTCGTCTACAGGACAGTTTGCAAGGTCAACACGGAATGCCTTCTTTTCGTCAAGCTTTCCGTTTGTACTTGTTGCAAAGTATGCGGTTGTACCCGTTCCGTCCTCCTTGCCTGTTGCTGAAGGAAGAAACTCGTACTTAAGTCTTATTTCACAGGCAACATAATCCTTGGCTGTAAGGTTGATGTTGTTGAAAATTATACCCGGGTCATAGCCTGTGGAGGAAGAATTTGAAGGCTTTGCGTAAGCCGCAAGAACACCGTCTGAAACAATACCGTCAAGGTTGTTGAGAGCCCAGCCTTCCATGTCACCGGGAACTGCAAACTCATATTCATAAGGCTTTCTTGAATCAAGAATATCCGTTACGTTGATGCCTCTGATGTTTGCTTCAATAATGTCGCCGTTCTTGTATTCAATGCCTGCATTGTCATAGATAAACTGCAAAGGAAGAACAGGCATATGGTCAAAGGTGTAGAACGCCTTTTTAAGCTTTGCTTCCTTGCCGTTTACAAGTGCTGTATCCTTGCCGACGGTAAAGAGGAATTCTGTGTCTGTACCTGTCTTGAGAATAAGAGTGCCGTTCCATCTGTTCCATTCATAGTAGAAGTTATTTGCCGAGAAAATACCTGTGTCGGGATCGCCTGCAACATAGTATTCGTCATCTGTTTTTTCGATATAGTAAGGAGCAATTTCAAGAGCTATGCCGTCTACCACAACATCGTTCTTTGAGCCTGCCTTTCCTTCAACAACAATTTTCTTTACATCGTAAATACCTTGTGCATCGATAAGGTCAAATCTGATACAGTCGATTGTGCCTGACCAGTTTATATTATTGGTTGTATCAAAGAACAGCTCAACCCATTCGTTCTTCGCAGGAATGGTGGTTGCTATGCCCTTTGCCGCATTCCATGTCTGATCCTTTTCCGTAATAAAGTAAACGGTTGAGTCTGAAATCACATTTGATTTCATTGTAACACGTATGCCCGTAACATCCGCAGCTTTAAGCTTAAGTCCCACGGGAGTTCTGATAATGGGATCCCTTTCGTTACTTTCGCTATGAAGTGCACCGTCCTTAACAACAGGCTTTGTCTGTCTTGTGAATGTCCAGTTATCTGCAGTTGCACCCTTTTCAAAGTCCCATTCAAGAATTGACTTTGTTTCAATGGTGCGATCCTCCAAGAGCCATGCTCTGATGGGAGAACGCTTGTCGTTGTAAAGCTTGCTTATTCTGTTCTGCTGATTGATGGTAGGAACAACGTCGTCGTGCACCTTGGGAGCATTTGTAAACGCATTTCTCCACTCGTCTGCATATCCAAAGCCGTTAAGTCCCGACGGTGCAAGCCAGTGACCTTCACCGAATTCGTTCCAGGTGGAGAAGTAAATCATGTCATACTTTTCCTGCTTGTCAACAAATTCCTTGTAGTATTCAAGCACCTGTCTGTGCTGTTCTACCGTAGACAGAGGTGAACGGGCATTTTCCCAGCCCATAATGTTTCTTCCCGTTGCAACGGTGGGAACAAAGAAGAAGTCTGAGCCGATTGCCTTAATGTTACTGAGTCCCTTTTCGTTTGCATCGATAAGATACTGAGGATCGTATGAAGGCTTGCCGTAACCGTACGTCATAATGCCGTCGCCGCCCGCCGCATCATACTGCTTAAGCTTATTTACATCGCTTCCGCTTGTCTGCCAAAGAACTATCATACCGTCATAGCCGTAGTTCTTGATATCCTCGTTCATGAAGTCGATAACCTGCTTTGCCACTTCATCGCCAAATGTGTTAAAGAAGTTGTCGCAGGAATAAATATGGAACACGGGCTTATTGTCAATGCAAAGGTATCTGTCATCTCTGAAGTACCATTCTACCCAGTAGTCCCAAAGATAGTCCTTGAACTGGTCAAGAGTCATTTTTGCCGCATTGAAGTTGGCGTTTTCCCACATAAAGCAGTAGTCAATCATATCGGAATACTTGGAATAGAAGTAACCGTCATGCTGGCTCCATGCAAGACCGGGAGTCTTTGCGGGTGTGTCATATCTTGTGCCGTTTGTTGCATACCAGCAGTATTGGAATGCGTCAATACCGTGTTCAACCATCATCTTGGTTTCCCAGTCGGCAGTTTCGGGAACACCCTCGTCATAGTAACCCCAAAGAGGTGAACATTCGTCATAAGGTGCAACAAAGTCCCAGCCTGAATGTGTGCCTTCTCTCCACAGTGAGCACACAGACATAATAAGTGTATAATCGGGGCTTTCAACCTTGTTTGGAACAGGACAGTAGTCTGCGTAATCGTAAATGTTGTAAACCTTTACGTCATCAAACATAATATATCCGTCCTCTGCCTTCTTCTCATATTCAAAGGATACAGATGAGAAGGTGTCGGAATTCATAGGGACAGTTCCTCTGTTTTTGCCGTTTATAAAGATAACCGCTTTATTGCTTACAGGGTCTGCTTCAATATGGATACACTGCCATACGTTATTCTTAAAGGTATGAGTAAATCCGTCGGTTGTGATAGTGTCTGAGCTGATTTTAAGCTTCAGTGCACCGTCAAGGCTTACATACGCAGTATCCGCACCCTTTGGCATATAGAAGTAGCTTTCAAACACTGTCTTGTCTTTAAGTGTTTCAAACTTCTTGACAGCCTTGCCGTTTTCATTGAATCTGAGAACGTGGGTTGCATATCTGTCATTGGCGCTTGCTTCTATAATTGCCTTTTCGGAGGCTTCCCAGTCGATGGGATACTTGTCAAAATAAAAGCTTTCATTTACGGCATAGTTCATATAAATATGAGCCTCGGTGGGAGTCATAGCGGTCTTTTCTTCAACGCTTGTTGAAAAATAAAGTCTTGCAAACTCTCCGAAGTCGCCAAGCTCAAATTCGCCCGCCTTATCTCCGTTTGCAACATAGTAACCCTTCTTGTTATCAAGGTCTGCAACAATTCTGAAGGTATTTGTGCTTTCAACCTTAACAGAGCTTGCCGCAGACGTTTTGGGAGTCTTTACATTAAATACTCCGCCGTCGGTGTAAACCTCAAGCACATTTTCGCCCTTCAAGTTTACAAAGTAAATTCTCGCACCGTTTTTATTGGTAAGCATACCAAATTCACCTTCAAAGGTCAAAACGCCCTTTGTCTGAGGCTCAAAATCTCTGTTGATTGCGGTATATCCTGTTTCAGATGTGTCGCTGAGAGCGTTGGTGGTATCACCTTTTGTATTGATGCTCGTTGCATATCTGTCTTCATAGTTCCAGCTTGATGCAAGTCTGGGGATACTTCTTGTTGTATGGATAAGGTCATAATGATCCATAATGTAATATGCCTCGTTCATTTCGGGGCTTGGAAGAAGTGTTCCCGTAAGTCTGTTTTCGGGAAGAGCGGTACGGTTGACAATTGCCGCCGCCTCACTTCTCTTCACGGGATTTGTAGCAAGAAACGTGCCGTAATCGTCAGAACCTAAAACTACGCCTGCCTTATACAGCTTAAGAAGTGTATCGGCATATTCTTCACCTTCGTTTACATCGGGAATTGCCTTGATGTCATTCTTGGGTGTAAGATAGCTTTTGGGAACGGCAGAAGCAAAGAGAACCGCCATTTCGTATCTTCTGATTGTTCTGTCGTAGCCATTGAAATAACCGTCCTTGAAAAGACCGTTTTCAATAGCATACTTCACGTACATATCGTACCAATTTTTTCCCTGTACTTCGGGAATTGTTTTGCCGTTGTAGCTTGCATGTACACGGCTTGCAATGGTAATACCCTCGGCAACGGTCATCGTTCCGTCGGGGTCGAAAGCTGTATCGGACTTGCCGTTGACAAATCCAAGCTCATATGCGCTCTGCACTTCCTTGGCATACCATGCTTTTTCGGGAACATCGGCAAATGTGCCCGGATATTCCTGTGTCTTTTTGAAGCCTTCTGCCATAGCTGTCACGGCAAGAGCTGCCATCAGCATACAAAGCACAAGTGCAAACAGTTTTGTGTGTTTTTTCATCGGAAAAACCTCCTTTTTTACATTGGAATTATATCACGTTTATTGAAAACAGTAAATGTTATTTTGTACAATTTTACAATTCCATATGATTTTCGGCATTTTTATCAAATAATGATTTTGGTTTTGGTCATTTACAACAAATCCCATACTTTCTTTTTAAGAAATGTGATGCCTGCCTTTTAAAAGGTATATCTAATCTCTTAAAATTATGGCTTTTCCGCCGTCAACATTACCTGCAAATTTACGCCGTTTTGTTACATAAGTGTTGAAAAGTCCGATTGACAACTCCTTTTGTATATGATATACTTTGCTAAAGGGAGGTGACGGCGTGAGCGCAATGAGCATTGACGAAATATACACGATGGACTATGACCTGCAAAAGCTTTTTGCAATGCGTCAGGTATGGAAGCCGAACAGCGTCTTTGAAATGAAAAAGCCGCGGCACAATACCGCATTTTTATACATAGAAAGCGGTGAGGTGCATTACAAAGTCTCATCAGGCGCAGAAATTTCGGCATCGGAAGGCTCGGTAGTATACCTGCCCGAAGGCTCGGAATACACTTCTCGTTTTATCACCCGTCTGGAAAATGTCATAACCCTGCTTTGCGAATTCAGTCCCGTAGACAAAAACAACCGTCCTTTTAACTTTTTTGATGAAATTTCCGTACTTACTCCTCATGGGGCTAAGGTGCGGTTTGACGAGATGATAACCGCCTGCAGCATTCCCAATAAATCTCCCGCCCTTCTGAAATCCGTATGTTTTGGCATAATAAACGAAGTGCTTTTAAGCGCAAAAAACGCAAGACTGAAAAACTCCGCCGCCTTTTCCTCAATCCGCAAGGGCATAATGTACCTTGAAAACGATCCGCTGCAGGAAAAGAGCATCAGCGAAATTGCCGCCATGTGCAATGTCTGCGAAAGCGGTTTCCGCAGGCTGTTCAAGCTGTATTCGGGTATGGCTCCCGGCGAATACAGACTGTCACGCAAAATCAGCAGAGCAAAAAAGCTGCTGTCATCGGGCAATATGTCCGTTGAAGAGGTTGCGTACTCTTTGGGCTTTACGGAATGCGGGTATTTTTGCAAGCTGTTCAAAAAGAAAACGGGAGTTTCTCCCGGAAAATATATGGGCATGAACTGATTATTGGTTTATGTTTTAAAAGCAGAGCTTTTACCTTAGCTCTGCTTTTTTTGTTTGGGACAAAAAAGAAGCCGCCTCTTTTAAAGCAGCTTCTTTGTCATTAAAGAAAAATGTCGATTTTATCAAGAATTTCCGCAATACCTGCCACATCCGCCTTTCTGGGGTTGGTTGCGGTGCAGGCATCGGCAAGAGCACTTTCAATAATGTGCTGTTTGGAATCAAGGTAGTCAGCCTTGGTAACACCCGCCTCGCCCAAGGTTGTGGGAATGTTAAGCCATCTCTGATATTCCTTGATTTTTACAATCATATTTCTAACGCCGATATCAGAGCTGTTTGCAGGATAGCCGAGACGTCTTGCAAGGCTTTCCAGCTTATCGGCTGTAGGATTTGCGTGCTTTACGCAGAACTTGATGTCAAGCTCGGTGTTGTATCTGAGCACGTGGGGAAGAAGCATGGCGTTTGCTCTGCCGTGAGGAATATGGAAGTTTGCACCCAAAGCATGAGCAATACTGTGGTTGATGCCAAGACCTGCTTCATTGAAGGCTATACCTGCAAGGCAGGAAGCGGTGTGCATCTTTTCACGAGCCACAAGGTCATTGCCGTTTTTGTAGGCAGGAACGATGTAGTCAGCGAAAAGCTCTACTGCTTTTTCCGCAAGTGCATCGGAAATTTCATTTGAATTTGTGGATATATAAGCTTCAAGTGCGTGTGTCAGCACATCAAAGCCTGTATCTGCCGTAACTGCAGGAGGAACACTCGCCGTCAGCTCACATGACAAAATTGCCATTTCAGGAAGCAGCGACTCGTCAATAAGGGGGATTTTCTTTTCCGCCTGAATGTCGGAGATTACCGCAAACTGAGTAACCTCGCTTCCTGTTCCGCTTGTTGTGGGAACAGCTACAAGGCGTATATTCTTTCCTGTATGCTTACGTGCAACGTAAACGGTGCTCTTTGCAGCATCTATTGCGCTTCCGCCGCCTACTGCCACAACAAGGTCGGCATTCTTTTCAAGAAGAAATTTCATACCGCTTGCCACAAGCTCAATGGGCGGATCGGGCTTTACCTCGGAATAAATGCTCACACTCTCACAGCCTGTGAGAAGAGATGCTATTCTGTCTGCCGTTCCGTTTGATGTAAGAAAAGCATCGGTAAACACAACGCAGCTTTTGGCACTGAGCGTTTTAAGTGCTTCAAGTGCGTTCTGACCGAAGATAATGTCGGTTTTAAGTTTAAATCTCTGCATTTTTTCACCTTTTTTGTTATGGGAAGCTTAATAATACAGCTCCACATTGTTTGATGAAAAGTAATTCTTCCACTCATCGCTTGGCTCTTTGTCGGTAATAACGGCATCTACCTCGCCGATATTTGCAAAGCGGACAAAGCTTGTTTTGTCAAACTTTGTGTTATCCACAGCAAGTATTACCTTCTTTGCCGAGCGCATAAACGCCTTCTTGATGGCGGCATTGAAATCACGTGTGTCGGTGATTCCCTTTTCCATATCAAGTCCCTTGCAGGAAATAACACACAAATCAACGTGGTATTCGTCAATTATGGATTCAACCTGACGTCCTGCAAAGGAAAGGTTATACTGCATAAACTCACCGCCTGTGCAGATAACTCTCCAGTCGTTGTTCTGGGGAAGCTCAAGAAGTACCTCTATTGAGTTTGTAAGCAAGGTTATATTGTGTCTGTCAGCTATACTTTCAACGGTGAAAAGGGCAGTTGTGCTGGGGTCAAGAAGTATGTAGTCGCCGTCGCTAATCATAGTTGCGATAATATCGGCTATATACTTTTTGCCTTCAACATTTGTCTGCTTTCTTACGTTAATGGGAAGCTCAACATTGATATTGTCTTTTTTAACGGCACCGCCGTAGGTTTTCTTTGCAAGACCTTCTTTTTCAAGCTTGTCAAGGTCACGGCGTATTGTTTCTTCCGTTACACCGTATTCCAAAGCAAGGTCGCTGACAACAACCTTACCGTCGGCAACAAGCTTTGCAAGTATAGCGTTTTTTCTTTCTATCGGCAGCATAACTATCTCCAAATCTCAGCTGTATTTGCCCTGTACTTCTTTACTTTTCGCTTTTTACTGTTGCTTATAATATGCTGTCCCAGATTGAAGGATCGGGATTGGGGATAACGGAAGAATCAAGAAGCATTCCGTTGTCGCCCACAACAGCCTTTGCCGCATCAATTGCCGCTGTAACAGAAGCTACCGTACCTGTAAGAAGCATATAGCTCTTACCGCACATACCTCTTGCAATACGAAGCTCAATAAGCTGAACCTCAGATGCCTTTGCCGCAGTATCTGCCGCAACTATAATTGAGGGGGCAGTAAAGGTTTCAAGCACACCCAAAGCCTTTACGTTTTCGATGTTTGCACCGCCGTAAATTGCCTTAAAAATGTCCTCATGGGGATTACCGAGAACAAAGGAATCTGTCAGTGCATCGGGATAATTTTTCATGGCAGCGTCAACAGAGCTTCTTACAGCGCTGAGCTCGCCTGTGATAATAACGATATATTTACCGGGACAAACAGTTGAAGCCTGAAGTATTTCTACATTACTTGTCTTAACCATATTGTCTGCCGCCGTCATACCTGTGGAAACTGTTTTGTATTCCACCATACCTATTGCTTTACTCATCTGTAATCACCTCTTACTTTGCCGCAATAATAACATATTTGTCGTTTACTTCGGTAACAACGCCGTCAATTGAAGCGTGTACCGCAGTACCTAATTTTTCGGGAGCCTTTCCCACAACGTCGCCAACCTTTACGGCATCGCCCTTATTGACACAGGCAACACTGGGTGCACCTATGCTCTGTGAGAGCATAATCTTAACCTTGTCTGCCTTAACAAGTGTATCGTCAATGGGACATTCAACGTCGTATTTCTTAAGTCCGAGTCTTGCAACAAGCTTTGAAATGGGAACTGTTCTGAATTCTCTTTGCTTATGTACTTCTTTTGTCTCGATATCCTTCGGAGGAGTAAGACCTGCTTTACGTAAATTACCCTTTGTCTGTGCAAGCAGAGTTCTAGGATTCAAATTCTGGAAGCAGGAATAAAGCTCACAAAGTCCGCAGGACGAACAGAAGAAGGAGTTGATGTAAGGCTCGGGATCCTTTGTCACGCCTGCCGTTACATTTCTCATAAACTTACTGGGATCAATGGGATGTCCGAGCAAATTTCTTGAACAAAGGTCGGTACACATCATACAGCTGCAGCACGCACTCATTGCACGCTTAAGGTCAATGGTAACAGGGCTCATTCTCTTCTGAATTATGTACTGGCTTTCAGGCAACACAAGAATTGCATTGCTTGTCTTTGTTACAATATCGTTTTTTGAAGAAATAAAGCCCGTCATGGGACCGCCTGCAAAAATAACGGGATTATCAATGGTTGCGCCGCCTGCAAGCTCAACAAGCTCGCCGTAAGTCATACCAAGCGGCACCTTAAGTGTGCAAGGATTCTTAACCTCGCCCGCAATTGTCACATACTTAAATGTAACACCCTTAGACTCTCTTATTGCATTTGCCGCATTGAGCATTGTTTCAACATTGAAAACAACACAGCCAACGCTGATAGGAAGCTGTCCTGCAGGAACAACTCTTCCTGTTGTTTCATAAATGGTTATAACCTCATCGCCGGCAGGATAGATTTCGGGAAGAAGACCGATTGAAAAGCCTTTTTTGCCTTCCATAGCCTTTTCAGCCGCCGCTATCGCTTCCTTATAATGAGGCTTAACAGCTATAATTACATTCTCAGCACCCATTGCCTTTGCCGCTTCGTCAAGTGCAAAAACAATTTCCTCTGCATGATACTCAAGCACCTGTCTGTGAAGCTTTAACAAAGGCTCACATTCAGCACAGTTGAGTATTACGGTGTCGCAGGCACTGTTGAGCTTTGCGTAAGAAGGAAAACCTGCTCCGCCTGCACCTACAACGCCCGCTTCTCTCAATATATCACCGAGAATCTTAATATCCATTATCAGTCACACTCCAGTCCGCTGCCATCGTCTACAATACCGACAATAGCCGCATCAACGGGTGCTGTTTCACAACCGCAGCCGATACGTGCAGCACTGCCCTTTGCTACAAGGACAATTTCGCCCACGCCTGCGCCCACATTATCTATAGCCACAAAAGCTTCGCCCTCGGATGCACTTTTCATGCAAGACATAGGCTTTACGATAAGAAGCTTATGACCTACCAAATTTTCATTTTTTCGTGTGGAAACAATGCTTCCCGTAACTTTTCCGATAATCATGTAAATCACCTTTCTTAAAGGTTTTTTCGTTTTTATGCACAGCCGCAAACTCCACTTCTCCTCTGCTGTTGTACCCATGAATAAAAACGAAAACTCCGACGTGCAAGGGACGGTTAAACGCCCCTTGCATATTGATTTTTCCACCGGACTTCGCAACCGACAATCAGTTATTCACCAAGATTGGCCGCGAAAATCGCCGCAAGGCGTACCTCGCTTACTTAAGGGAAGGAAGAATCTTTTCAACGTCAGTATGAGGTCTGGGAATAACGTGAGTAGCGATGATTTCGCCCAGCTTCTGAGCTGCTGCGAGACCTGCTTCAACTGCAGCCTTAACTGCACCTACGTCGCCTCTTACCATAACGGATACGAGTCCGCTACCGATCTTTTCAGTGCCAACCAGTTCAACGTTAGCTGCCTTAAGCATTGCATCAGCTGCTTCGATAGCTGCTACAAGACCTCTGGTTTCAACCATACCTAATGCCTGCTGTACCATAATCTTTTTCTCCTGTTCTTTAGTATTTTTTGTTTCTTTTGCTGTGACCGCCGCCGCAGGTGCAACCACCTTTTCGATTACCTCTTCTGCGGGCTTTGCGATGACAGTTTTCTTGGCGGAAGTTTTTCTTTCAGCCATTGTTTTGTCCTCCGATTATTTCCCGGTGTTCAATTAGAACTTGGGAAGAATCTTTTCAACGTCTGCGTGAGGTCTGGGGATTACGTGTGTAGCAATAATTTCGCCCAGTCTGGAAGCTGCTGCTGTGCCGCTTTCAACTGCTGCCTTAACTGCTCCAACGTCGCCTCTAACCATTACAGATACGAGACCGCTACCGATCTTCTCTGTACCGATGAGAGTAACCTCTGCTGCCTTTACCATTGCGTCTGCTGCTTCTACAGCTGCTGTGAGACCTCTTGTTTCGATCATACCAAGTGCTTCGTATGCCATGATTTTTTCCTCCTGAATTATGTATATATTTTTTTATTTTTTACTGAATAGAATTATTCGTTAACGATTGCAATCTTAAGGCCCTTCATTGAAAGGTTTGTTTCAAGTGCTTCGTTAATCTTGTCAAGGGGATACTTGTGAGTTATAAGCTCAGCCAAAGGAATACCTATTGCCTTTGCACGCTTGAGGAAATCAAAGGTTGTTGCGTAATCTCTGAGAGTATATACCCAAGAGCCTACTGTTGTGATTTCCTTAGCACAGATGTCAAAGTGGGGATTGATCTGAGCGTCACCGCCGTTGATGAAGAATCCAAGCTCGCAAAGTCCGCCGCCGTTGCGGATGAACTTATAGATGTTTGCGTGTGCTACAGGTGAGCCTGTGCACTGGAATGCAAAGTCGGCAAGATAACCGCCGAATGCATCTTCAACACCCTTTGCAAGTGCTTCAACACCCTGGTGCTTTGTAAAGTTTACACTCTTGCCCGCACCCATCTTCTTAGCAAAGTCAAGACGCATATCGTTGCCGTCAACAGCAACAATATTTTCAATACCCATTGTTCTGAGAACTGCAATACAGATAAGACCGATAGGTCCGCAGCCCTGTACAACAACTCTTGAATTGAATCTGAGAATGCCTGTTGTCTTTGCTCTTTCAACTGCATGAATGAGCACTGCGCAAGGCTCAATAAGTATTCTTGAATCAAGGTCAAGGTCGCTTACATTGAATATTGTAGAGCCGCCCTTAACTACAAGATAATCTGCAAACCAACCCTGAAGGTGGTTGTTTTCGTCATCGGGAAGAAGTCCGTAAACATCTGCACCGCCAACGTTCTGCTTGTTTAAGTCAAACATGGTGATGTCGGGGTTGTCCTTGAAAATCATACATGTAACAACCTTATCACCGATGTTAAGAGGCTTTCCTGCACTGTCCTTCTTTACGTTCTTGCCCATTGCAACAATTTCGCCTGTTCCCTCATGTCCCAGAGCTACAGGGATAAGTCCGAAGGGGTCACGTTTGAATTCATGTGCGTCGGTTCCGCATACACCGCAGCCTTCAACCTTGACGAGAATGTCATCGTCGCCGAGAGCAGGCACGGGATACTCAACCACGTCAAAATGCTCAAGCTTTGTAAGCATTGCTACCTTTGCCTTTGTGGGAACAGCACCTGCTTTTTTGGGAGCAGAAGCGGCAGGAGCCGCTGCACCTGCATTGCCGTCCTTAAGGCTTGTAAGCACCTGTCTTACAATGGCTTCTATATCATTTGCCTTAACGTCCATGTGTTTTCTCCTTATAGTATTCAGTTTGTCATACTTTCAAAAACAGTTTTGGCATACTCTCCGAGGATTGTATCCTGCTCGGCTGTTCCTCCGCTTACGCCGAAGCCGCCGATTATGTCGCCGTTTTTGTTTACAAGAGGCTCTCCGCCTCCGAATATGACAATTTTTCCGCCGTTTGTAAACTGTATGCCGTAAAGTGATCCGCCGGGTGCCGCCAAAGCTGCTAAATTCTTTGTAGGCATCTTGAGAGCCACTACGGTATACGCTTTGTTCACGGCTATGTCGTAGCTTGCTATAAACGCATCGTCCATACATTCTGCGGCAATGGGGTTTCCGCCTGCATCGCTGACAGCACATACAGCTTTGACGCCCATTTCCTTAGCCTTTGTCTGGACCGCTCTTATTATTTTTCTTGCACAGATAAGTGTCATCTTTGTCATTCCGTTGGAATTAACTCCGCCTGCACTTACCGCACCGCCCTTGTCGGCATTTGCTGAAAGAACTTCCTTGACAACGCCGTCTATTATTTTGTTTAAATCGTAGCTCACGTTGCCACCGTCCTTTCTTTTAATAAACTCTGCACTGCGGGTCGATGTGGGCATCGCCCCTACGGAAATTACTTTCCTAACTGTGCCAGAACGTTCTTTGTAATCTGAGCGATGATGTCTTCTTCAGCGGAAGAGCCGTGGCAGTTGCCTGAGCAGTTGCCGCCGCAGGAATGACAGCTGGGCTTGCCTTCCTTATTGTTGGGGCAAAGGTCAGCGGGATGCTTACCCTTCATACCGAACTGACGTCTGATTTCGTAAAGTCTCTGAACCTGTGCTTCGGAAAGGTGCTTGGGACCGCCCAGCATCTTAGCCTGGTAGAGAAGCTGTGCATAGAATTCAACGGATTCCATCTTGTGATAAGCATTGAGAAGTGAATCAGAGAATGCAAGTGCACCGTGGTTTTCAAGAAGTACAGCGTCGAAGTACTGGAGGTACTTGGATACTGCATCGGGAATTTCTTCTGTACTGGGTGTGCCGTATTCAGCGATCGGAACACAACCGAGAGCGATTACTGCTTCGGGCATGATGGGTTCTGTAAGAGGAATACCTGCAATAGCAAAGCTTGTTGCATATACGGGGTGAGCATGTACAACAGACTTAACGTCAGGTCTTTCCTTATAAACTCTCATGTGCATCTTGATTTCGGAAGAAGGTCTGAAGCCTTCGTATGCCTGAAGAACCTTTCCTTCAGCATCTACCTTACATATGTATTCGGGTGTCATAAATCCCTTACTTACACCTGTAGGTGTGCAAAGGAATTCGTTGTCGTTAAGCTTTACGGAGATGTTACCGTCATTTGAAGCAACCATTCCTCTGTCGTAAATACGCTTACCGATTTCGCAAATCTGTTTTTTGATTTCGTACTCTGTAGCCATTTTTTCGTCCTCCTGAGTATTTATTATATTTTTTTATTTTTTATACTTATAAAAAGCAGTTTCCCACTTTTGTACGTTAAAATTATAACACTTCATACCACATTTGTCAACGGTTTCAGCTAAAAAAATGTTGTTTTTTGCGGAAATTTTGTTGTTTTGTGTTGTTTTTGGTGTGGATTTGGCATTTCGTTCACATTTTATTAATCTTCAGGCTCTTTATCGAGGCTGAGATAATCAAGTATTTCCTCAATACCGTCATTGTTGTAAGAGCTGGTAAAGAAGATTCTCTTACAGCCGCAAAGCTTCAACCAACCTTCGGCACGTTTGGGCACTGCATCATCGTGGTCGCATTTAGTCACAATCCCGATAACGGGACGTGTGCACATTCCCACAACATTGGGCGGAAACAGGCAGAAGGGCTCGGTTGCCGAAATAAGAATTCCGATAACGTCCGCCTCACAGGAGTAAACCGCAAGTGCTCCGCCAAGCTGTTTTGCCTCAATATATTCACCGGGAGTATCGATGATACTTTCGCTGTAGTCTATGTATTGAGTTTTGTGATAATGTATTTCCTCATGACGCAGAGCCTGTATAAGCGTACTTTTTCCGCTTTCGCTTCTGCCCATAAGTATCAGCTTTCTCATTATGTTCTTGTTACGGGACAAACCTTGAAGCCAAGCACGTTTTCTGCGTACTCGTTTACTGCATTAAGGGATGCCTCAACCTCGGAAACAGTTCCCGTAACAATAAGTGTTCCCGAAAATCTGTCAACAAAGCCAAGGGTTGCACCCGATTTCTTAATTGCAAGGTCTGCACCGATAATGGCATATTCCGCAGGAGACATTGTCACAAGACCTATGGCGCACTTATTCTGTGAATAGTCCACCGACGGATCAAGTCCCAGCTTTCTGTACAGTATCTCATCGGGATTTGCAATAATATGAGACAGCGTTATCTGTTTACCGGGAACAAGCTCCTGTATTATTCTTTGCTTGTTTTCGTATGCGTCGTTCATTTTATCACTTCTTTTTAGTTAGATAGTTTATTTTCGTAACGTAAGGGTACGGTCGCTTTTTGAAAAAAGCTCCGCAAAAACTTTATTTTGGCTGCCGCCGTTTACAAAATTCTTCTGAGCTGTTCCTCAAGCTCGGGCAAATTTTCTTTAATTATTTCCCAGATGAGAATAAGGTTTACGCCTTCGTAGTCATGGACTATACGGTTTCTTAGTCCGTAAATCGTATTCCACGGTATTTCGGGATACAGTTCACAGAATTCCTGTTCCGCTTTATGTGCGTACTCACCCATCTGGCTTAAATTAAACACGCAGGCTTCAACAACCATGCTGTTCTTTTCAAAGGAATTGTAATCGATATGTTTTGTGTATTCGCTTATCTTTGAAATGCACCCAAGCATTTTTTCAACAATATGCTCATTTTTCATAAATGACAATCCCATCCTTGCTAATCTCACCGGAAATTTTTGATTTGGGTATAATATGGGTATAATCAAAAACATCGACCTGTTTATCCAAAGACACACGAATATCCTCTATTAATCCAACAAAGCCAAGACCTTTAAGTCCGCTGTCCAGCATAAGATCTACATCGCTGTTTTTGTCTGCCTTTCCCTTTGCATATGAGCCGAACAAAACCGCTTTTTTTACATTGTGCTTACTGAATACGGGAATCAGAAGCTTCTGTATATCCTCCACGCTGTATACTATATCTGACATCCGTGCACCTCCTTTTCTCAAAAATTAACCGCCGATTACAACCTCAAGCCCCGTAACCTCTGCCGCCTTTTTCAGCTTTTCCATATGCTCCTTTGACGGAGGCTCGATATTTCCCATTTTATACTCTCTGCCAAGACCGATATATTTATCGTAGCCCAGGCGGTGATAGGGCAGAAGGTGAATTTCATGTACCCCTCTTAAGCTCTTTGCGAACTTTGCGATGGAGTAGATTTCGTCTTCCGTATCATTAAATGTGGGAATTACGGGAACACGGATTGTAAGACTTTTGGCAATCTGCGAAAGCTTTATGGCGTTATCCAATATAAGCTCATTGGCTACACCCGTAAACTCTTGGTGTTTTTTACTGTTTGTGTGTTTGATATCCATAAGGATATAATCGAGGTTTTCGGCAAATTCCTTAACCGTTTCAAAAGGAACGTTTGCCGTTGTTTCAATTGCCGTGTTTATACCGTAGGCATGTGCACCCTTAAGAAGCGCAAGTGCAAACTCCTTCTGGCACATCGCCTCGCCCCCCGAAAGGGTAAGACCTCCACCGCTTCTGCGGTAATAAGGCATATCCTTCACAACATCCGAAAGAACCTCTGACACCGTTGTATCGTAGCCGATAATCTTTGTTTTGCCGTTCTGCACCATTTCCTGAATGTCATA
This sequence comes from Eubacteriales bacterium, assembly GCA_045539625.1. GTDB lineage: Bacteria > Bacillota > Clostridia > Oscillospirales > CAG-382 > UMGS1387. The sequence continues at coordinate 16,867 of JAZQFS010000035.1, forward strand.
TTCCTGTGATTCGGGATTACAGCACCAGCGGCATCTCAATATACAGCCCTTCAAGAACACTATTGTGCGAATACCGGGACCGTCATGGGTGGAGAACTTCTGGACGTCAAAAATTCTGCCTTTGGTATTCATTATTTTTTCAAGACTGTCCACAAAATTCTCCTTTCCTCACTATTTTTATCCGCTCCTTAGAAGCGTACCTGTTCTGTTCTGTTAATTATATCGTCCTGAAGGGACTTTGAAAGTGTAGTAAACAAAGCACTGTAGCCTGCAACTCTTACAACGAGGCTTCTGTACTTTTCGGGATGCTTTTGTGCATCACGAAGCGTTTCACGGCTTACTACGTTAAACTGCATATGGCTGCCCTTCTGATCAAAGTAGCCTCTTACCAAAGCAACAAAGCTTTCAAGACCTGCCTGTCCTTCAAGAGCCGAAGGATGGAACTTCATATTGAAAAGTGTACCGTTTGAAGCAATACCGTGGTCAAGTCTGGAAACTGAGTTTGCCGAAGCTGTCGGGCCGTGTGTATCATAGCCTGCAGAGGGAGAAACACCGTCTGCAACAGGCTTCTTTGCACATCTTCCGTCAGGAGTTGCACCTGTCTGTGCACCGAGGGGCACATTTGCGGATACGGGGTAAAGACCAGCCTGGAAGATACCGCCTCTGGGGTTCTTGTATGTTTCAAGAGGACGGGTATATGTATAAGCCGCATCTCTTGCAATTTCGTCAACCTCTGCGTTGTCGTTGCCGAATTTTGCCGCTTCAAGAATCATTTCTCTGATTTCAGCGTGTCTGCCGCCGCCTGAAGCATTTCTGCTTACTGCATCGTAAATCTGCTTAACCTCTGCTTCGGTAACGGTCTGTCCCTTTGCCGCAAGCTCGGTCGCAACCTTTTCGGTAATCTTCTTTATTGATTCAGCATCGAATCCGTCCTTGCCGAAGTTTGCATCAAGTGCATCCTTAAGTTCTGCAAGTGTGAACTTTTTCTGCTCGTAAACAAGTGTCTTGATTGCATAAAGTGCATCCGCAACGTTTGCAACACCGAAGCCCTGAGGACCTG
>JAZQFS010000036.1:0-43874 GCA_045539625.1 Eubacteriales bacterium
GTGTTGACGGTAATATTTGATTTTACACCGAGAATACGGCAAAGATTTATTGCTTTCTTCAAGTCATCGTCGGTGAAATTCTGTGCATTCTGTCTTGCATTGAATTCACCGAAGCCGAAATACACTTCATCGGCGCCTGCATTTACGGCACTTACAAGTGCATCAAACGAGCCTGCGGGTGAAAGAATATAGGGTTTATTCATAGCTTCTCCGTTATTTACATTTTTTTATTGAAAATACTTAACATATATATTATAATATAAAGAAGACAAAAAGTAAATGTGTTTTTTAAAAAAATCCCCTTTTCGGAACAAAGGAGCTTTACATTATGAAAATTCCTCACAGAAAGAAAAGTTTATTTATTCCGTATATGTTTGCACTTGCCGTATTGCTTTCTGCAATATGCTTCTTTTCCCATATGTCAGGTACAAGCAGTGTGCTGTCAAAGGCTCTTTCCTTTGTAACAACACCTCTTCAATCGGTAACCAGATATGTATCCTCCTTCGTTTCATCGGGAAAACAATACTTTTCGGACGTTGACAGGCTTCTCGAAGAAAATGAAAGGCTTACAGAAGAAAATCTGCAGCTTGAAAAAGAAAACAAACGTCTTCGCAACACTGAAAGCGAAAACGATGTACTCCGCAGATTTTTGGGACTTAAAAAAGAAAACAGCGACTACATTCTGACAGATGCCAAAATCGTATCCCGTTCCAACTCCAACTACATTTCATCCTTTACAATAAACAAAGGCTCATTTCACGGCATAAAGGAAAATATGCCTGTTATCACATCTACAGGTGCACTTGTGGGAATAGTATACTCCGCCGACGTAAACTCAGCAAAATGTATGTCGGTTTTATCCTATGACACATATGTGGGCGTTTACTCAGAGCAAAGCGGTGAAACAGGTCTGCTTTCAGGCTCGTTAAGAGTTTTCAGGGACGGAAAGTGCCTGATTTCAGGTCTTGCCGACAACACAACAATAAAGGAGGGTGACACGGTTTTAACAAGCGGTCTTGGCGAAATATACCCCAGAGACCTTAAAGTAGGAACTGTTGAAGGCTTTATCAAGGATATGGCAAGCCAGACAAAAAGTGCCGTCGTTGTACCCGATTCATCGGCTCTTACAGCTGAAAATGTGATGGTGCTTACAGGATTTGAGAGAAGCTACAACTGATGTCACGCACTTTCCGACCTCTTATCCCAACAGGGCTTTGCAGCGTTGTGTGTATATACACTATTCTGAGCGGAGCATTTTCCCCATATACGGCAGCCCTCATATGCACACTTATTACAGCCGCCCTTTTTTTGCTTGTACTTTTTACATCAGGCAAGGTGGGTGCTGTTTTTCTCGCAGTTATCAGTATTCTTTGCTGTATCGGTACGGTATTCGGTTTTTGTAATGAGGAAAAACGTGCCATTGACTTTATAAATAAGTACAGCACACAAGACAGTACCGTATTTCACGGCAGAATTTTATCATCAAAGAATTATTCATCCTATACTCAGGCAGACATTGTCATTACCGAAATTGACGGCAAAACACCTGCACACCCATACAAATGCCGCATAGGCTTTTACTCAGGCGAAAGCCTTGAAGAAGGAGATAACGTAGTTTTCAAAGGCATGCCTCAATATCCGTCAAACACGGAGGACAACACCTTTGACACCGTTTCGTATTTGCGGAGCAGAAGAATTTTCACCGTATTCCCGTCGGCTGACATTATCTCGTCCCACGCAGCAAGTAAGCTTTCGTTTAGGCAAAAAACAAGACAGTACGCCCAAAAGGTTGTATACAGCTTTTTGCCCCCTGACAGCGGTGACATTGCCTATACAATGATTTCGGGTGACAAGTATTTTCTTGAAAATGATATAAAGGACAGCTTTACAAAAAGCGGCATCATACACATTCTGTGCGTATCGGGTATGCACTTTTCAATACTGATGGGTGCGATATACGGCTTTCTTAAGGTGTTGGGAATACGCAAGCAGTTAAAGCTTTGTTTGATGATTTTATTTTGCGTGTTCTATCTTGCCGTAACAGGCTTTCCCGCATCCGCCGTACGTGCCTGCATCATTTGTGTTATAAGCTATTGTGCAAGTCTTACGGGCAAAGGTGCGGACGGCTATTCTTCCTTGTTTGCGGCAGTTATATTAATTTGTCTTATATCACCTGAAAGTGTTCTTGACATATCGGCACAGCTTTCGTTTTTTGCAACCCTTGGTATAATAACCATAGGCGAACGCTTTGCTTTTGTACCGAAAAAACCTTCATTTGTCCGTAAATTTCTGTCAAATACCGCAAACCTGTTGTTATCAAATATCGGCGCTGTGGTTTTCACCTTTGCCATCAGCAATGCCTCCTTTGGCAGTATGTCTGTTGTAAGCATTATTGCAACGGCAGCCGTAAGCATTGCCTGTCAGGTGCTGTTAACAGCCTTGCTTTTTCTTATCGTTATATCTCCCGTACCGTTTCTGTTACCGCTGCAAGAGCTTGCAGGTGACGTATGCAGCCTTTGTGTACGTTATATTGTAAAATGTGCCGATTTCTTTTCGGGCTTCAGATTTTCATACATTGATACAATGCTGTCCCATATTACTCTGCTTATCTTTATTGCGGCAGCAGTTGTCTGTGTTTTCTTCATTTACTTCGGCAAAAAGCGTGCAGTGACCACTACGGTATTTTGTATTTTAATGCTGTGCTTTACCGTCACGGTATCCTCTCTTGCAGGTGCAATTATCCGTGACAACAGGTACTCAATAAGCTATTTCAGACAAAACGCCGACAACAGACAGCTTACCGTAAAGCTCGGCTCACAAGGCTATCTTATCATAAATGCCGACAGCGAGGTGTGCACAAATCCGTCAAAGGCGGAGTTTGATACCGTAGGCGGCAACAACTACCTTTTATTTATCCCCGACAGCAGTACGGTTTTGCCGTCGGTGCTTGCAGAAAACACCTATATTTTTGACAGGCTTTACGGAGTGAGGCGTGTGTTTGTTCCGAAAATAAAGCAAAGCAAGGAAATTATAAAAGCTCTGGAAAAAAGAGGTATTGAGGCTTATTTTATTGATTCAGTCCTTGACTTTGGCTCATTCAAGCTCAGCTTTGACTTTTTGGAGGACGGCGTTTTTATCTGTGCCAATGACGGCAAAACAAAAAGCGAGATACTGTTTTCACGGCAATATTCTCCCTTGTTTTATTCTGAAGACTGCAATATTGCCGCCTTCTTTACACGCAAAACATCAAATCAGTTCAGCCTGCACAATGACGTCTTGCCCCATGCCGACATATTTTTTACACGTTTGGGAAAAGGTGAAATTCACGACACAATACACAACACCTACGGCGAAAGAAGTTTTTTTATTAAGGAGTGAGAATTTTGGCAAAAGCCCCGTTTAAAGAAAAACCTGCCGAGATTCATGCAAAAAACATCGTCACGCTTAAAGAAAGGATAAAGTCTAAGGATATCTGCGGTCTTTATATTTTCTACGGCGACGAGGAATATACAAAAAATCATTACTGCAGCCGATTATCTGCGGCTACGGGAGAAAGTCTCAATGTCACAAGCATTTACGGCAGCGAGTTTGAGCTGACAGCCTTTATCAGTGCCTGTGAAACAAGCGCCATAGAAAGCTTTGATATGTTTTCGGTCTCGGACGAGAGTGACAGCGGGGTCGGAAACGACGGCGGTATTCGTGTTATAAAGCTTATAAATCCCGATTTTTCCTCCATGGACAAAAAGGATACACAGCAGTTTCTTGACTTTATTTCAGGTCCTCACGAAAACACCGTGATTATCATATGGCTGTATGCGGGAAGCGAAGATATTCTTTCAAAGGAAATATACAAGGAAATTGCCAAGAGTGCACTTGTTGTCAACTTCAAAAAGGAGGCTGTGGGAAGCTCGGTGCTCATCACCTGGATTCTCCGCCACTTTGCCAAGGAAAAGCTTAACTGCGACAGATATGTTGCCGTTCATCTTTGCCGGACCGTAGGCAACAGTATGACAGACCTGAAGAACGAAATTGACAAGCTTATAGACTATGTGCGTTTTGAAAACCGTGACACAATTACCCTTGACGATGTAAATTTCATATGCATAAAGTGTATGGAAGCACAGGTTTTTGATATTTCGCAGGGAGCACTTAACGGAAATTTTCTTAAAGCCGCAACAGCTCTTGAAGTGCTTCGTGACAAAAAAGAAGCACCCGTAATGATTATGGGTACAATTTCAAAAGCTGTCAGGGATATGTGTGTTACCGATATCTGTATAAAAAGCGGTATTTCCATTCCTGCCATTGCAAGCTCCACGGGAATCCCCGAATTTGTTGTAAAAAGAAGTGCCGAGGCGTTAAACAACCGCAAGCACGATTTTCACGGCAACAACAGCTTTCCCGCTTCTGCCGCCGCACTTGTCAAGGAGTATGACAAAAAATTAAAAAGCTCACGCACTGACGGCTTTGAGCTTCTTTTGGAATTGATTTTCAAGCTTTCATACTGTGGGAAAATCTCCGCCTGTTGATGCAAGAAAAACACATTTTATGTTGCAGTGGGGATATACACGCCTGAGCTGTCTTATACATTCAGATGCTGTGCTCGACGTGGTAATAACATCATCTGCCAAAAGGATATTCCTCGGAATGTCCTTTTTTACTGCAAAAAATTTCCCCTTTGCATTATTCCTGCGTCCCTCTCTGTCAAGCTCCTTCTGGTCAACTGTCTTGAAAAACACAAGCTTTCTTTTAAGCAGCGGAGCATAAACAAAGCCTGTTACCGTTTTACACATAATTTTCAATGGCTTTGCCACATGGTCATAGCCGTATTTTGCAATATTTCTTCTGCTTCTCGGAACATTTACCGCCACACATTCGCCCGTCATCTCACCTGCCGCCTCACGGTAAAGGTCTGAAGCATATGCGAAAAGGTCTGCGTTCCCCTTTCTTTTCAGGGCAAACAGCAAGCTTTTAACGGTTTCATTCTCATATGGAAACAGACTTGTTATCTCCACCGTTTCTCCGTCAACACATATTGAATCTGTTCTGCATTTCTTTAATATGTCAAGCTTATACGCACAAAAAGGGCACAAAGTGCCCTTTTTTATGTTATCCTTGCAAATAATACATTTTGGTGGAAATAAAAGCTGTAAAAGTCCCATTATTTATAAAATCTGATGTCTGCAACAACGTGTCCCAGAACCGTCACCTCATCGGCAATTATCGGCTCCATATCCTTGTTTTCGGGCTGAAGTCTGTACTTGCCGTTTTCCTTATAAAAACGCTTGACAGTCGCTTCATCATCTATCATTGCAACAACAATTTTTCCGTTATCGGCATAGTCGCACTTTTCAACTATTACAAGGTCGCCGTCCATAATGCCGATTTCTCTCATACTCTCGCCTTTTACGTTAAGGGCAAAAAGCTCCTTTTCATCATACTTCTTGTCGGTGGAATATGTGACATATCCGTCGAAATTTTCTGCCGTAAGTATGGGAATACCTGCCGCTACCTGTCCCAGCACAGGCACCTTATAATGATGAACCTTTTCTTCGGTTCCGCCTGTAAGAATAATAGTTCTGCTCTTACCGTTTTCTCTTTCAATATATCCCTTGCTTACAAGTCTTTCTATATACATCTGCACCGTTGATGTGGACTTGATTGAAAGATCGGAGCACACCTCTCTTACCGACGGAGCATAGCCCTTTTCCTCTATTTTACTCTTTAAATATTCATATACACGCAGTTCCTTTGGCTTTAATTCCTTCACCTTTGGCACCTACCTTTCTGTTCTGTGTTTTCATTATAACACAAGAACAAATGTTTAGTCAATAGTTTTTTAAAAAAATCGACAAAAAATTACAAAATATGTACTTGTTTCGGAGCATTTATAACAGCTTCTTCACCGTTTTCAAGTGAAATATTAATATTTCCGTAGGGTGTGGGAATGGATATTTTGGCATAATCAAGTCCGCAAAGAACGGGCTTCAGCTTGATTTTCTTAAACCCCGCCTCAACAATTTCAAGTCCCGAAAGACAGGCAGGCAGATGGTATGTTGGCGTTCCTGCCCACACGTGGCTGTAGTCAAAGCCATAGCCTGAGCAGTCGTACCAGCCCTCGGGAAGTCCCTTTGTGAAAGAAGCCATATACCTCCATCTTGAAAGAATGTCCATACCCAGCTTTTCAAACAGTCCCTCCCGTCTTACCGCTTCAAGGAGAAAATGTGCAAAATAAGGCTGAATTCCCGTAAGCTCTTTGTCATAAACCATTCGTGTCAGCATATCCTCACGCTTTTCCTTGGGGCACACTCCCGACAGCACACTTAAAATATTGGAGTGCTGACCGAAGAACTTTTTATTTACATTGTTCGGAAGAGCCCAGCCTCCGCCCTGTGATTCATCAGGTGTTCCTTCAAAATACAAGTCCTTTTCTTTGTCAAAAAGGTATGTATTGACAGCCTGTGTCATCTGTTTCTTTCTTTCAAGATACTTTTCACGTCTTTGTTCATCTTCGTAAAGTGTGCACAGCTTTGCTGCATTTTCAAGACCGTAGCAGTAAAACATACAAAGCGCCGTCTGTCCAAGAGCCTTCGGCGGATGATGCAGGCTGTAGCCGTCAACCACCATCCAGTCAACAAACATATAGCTCGGCGGATTATCTATGAGTCCTCTGTCATCTTTATAGGTTTCAAAGCGGTCAAATACAATTTTGCAAACCTCAAGAACATTTTTAAGCACGGATTTATCGCCTGTGAACATTACATAATCAAGTGCCATCTTCATCCACAAAAAGGTATAGGTGGAGTGGAACATATAGCCGTTCTGAATTCTGAGAAAGTCGGCAATTCTTTCAATGTCAAGCTTTGTTACCTCGGCATCACGGTATGTCATATAATTCATCAGCGACGAAATCATATAGTCACCTGAGCAGGCAAGATTTTCCTGATGCATGGGACTGTCAAGCTCAAGATTCTGCTTACATATTTTAAGTGCGTGCTTGCCCATTTCATATACAGTATTAAGCTCGGTATCCGAACATTGGAAACTTCCCTTATCCTCACAAGGGTAATGACTGAAGGAATAAACAAGCTTATCAAGCTTTACACTTTCCTTGCCCTTATTCTCAACCGTCAACGTAAAGCCCGAACAGCTTGACATTTCTATGGAACGGTACGCAAGCTTTTCCTTACAGTGCAATGTTTCTGTACGTGTAATTTTATCCTCCGTTTCAAAGGCTTCGATTTTTATATTATACTCTCCGCCGTCAGCTTCAATTACAAAATAACCGCCGTACACCTTATCAAGTATATACTTTTCTTTACGGCTTTCTCCGCTCTTTACCTCAAAAGGCACAAAGCCCGACGGTAAAATATCCTCATAAACAAGAGGCTTTAGCGGTGACTGCACCACAGTTGCAGGATACTCAAACTCACTTGAAGTCAAAAGCGGCTCATTCTCGGCAAGCATATCAAGTGAATGTATTCCCGTGTATTTTGCTTCATAACGTGACAGCCAGCTTTCCTCTGTGCCAACTGTCTTCTTTGTACCGTCGTCAAACAAAAGCTCCGCCTCAAGGTAAAAGCCGCAATGTCCACTTGACGAGTCAAACTCACGTGTTGCGGTATCGTGCACAATTGCAAAAAAATTCAAGCTTCTTCCCTGCAGCTCTACATCAAGCGATGTGAGAAAATGTCTCGGCATTTTTCCCGTAAAGCTGTTATCTGCCCCTACAGGCACAGGTCCTGTCTGCAAAAATGTGCCGTTTACATAAAGGTGGTATCGCACATCGCCGCACACATTGATGCGTGCACTCTTAAGTTCTTTATCAAAGCTGTACTCTTTTTCAAAGCCCACTGCCTTAAACTGTCGCTTGCGGCATTCATTGCAGTAAAAGGTATAGCAGTTATTACCGCTGTCGGGATATTTTTCGCTGTTTAGCCAAATCCACTTTGCCATATTGCCCCTCCGATAATCAGTCTATATATAAAACTTCCTCGTCATCGGCTTCAACAAGTCCGTCGGGAGTTTCAACCATATCGTGCTTCTTAATAAGCAGGTATTTTCTCACCGCAAAAAGTATTGCAATTGCCGCAACGGTTATAAGATTTTCCCAGGGCTTTGCATGACCTACGATAAGCTGACGTGCAAGTGCAAAGGCAAGCACCTCAATAACCGTTTCGGGAGTGTGCTTACAAAGCATTTTTATAAGCTCGGCACCGATTGCAAGAACAATTGCATCGTCAAGCACCGAAACAAGTGCTTCTATTCCCTTTGACAAAAATGCTGTATTTACCGTATCCAGCACAAGCTTTATCCCGAAAACTATTATGGAAAGTCCCACAATTACGGAAATTATAAGCTCAAACAAATAGCTTAGTTCAAACATGAAGTCCTGCAGTTTTTTTCTCATGGTATTTTACCGTCCTTTTCTAAAAAAATTCAGTCTTTTGTAATAAAGGTAACGTACACAGAGTTATCGCTGCCGTATTTTTCACAGCCCGCAGGCTGCATCCATTCAGCCGCCATTACCACGGCAGTATTATCATCAAAATTTGTTACACCGAAATTGCCAAGTCTTGCACCTCTTTCAGGCACAACCACAAATTCGCTTTCCTTTACAAGGCGCATATTTTCAACCCTTGCGGCAAAAAGCGGTGCTCTGTGACGGAACACATGGTCATTATCTGCACCCCGTCTTGTATACACAAGATAAAGCTCATCACCCACCGTCATCCAATGCTGCTGGGTATTATAATTCTGCAAGATACTTCCGTCAGTCCATTTCCACAGCTGAAGGCAGGTATAATTCAGTCCGTCACTGCTTTTTGCAACAAAGCCGCACTCATCATTCCTTATTGTCAAATAATATGTACCCTTATGCAGCACCACCGACGGCTCGCAAAGACCTCTCCCAACTGTTACCGTAAGAGCATTACCAAGCCTTAAAAGCTTTACATTCTCACCGTCAAAGCTGCACAGTGCAACACTTACATAATAGTTTTCCTGTCCCTTTTTTGCAAAATATACAGGCACAAGAATATTACCGTCCGCCAGCTCCAAGCTTTGTCCGCTTCCGTTTCCGCAGCACTCATAGCCCTCGGGCATTTCCAAAAACTTCATCTTTGCAAAAGCGTCTTTTTCTTCATCATACACGCTGTAAAAGGTATGCTTTTTTCTTTCGTCGCCTAATATCGGGTGAAGTGCATCCTTGGTATACTGTGCGGTATGACCGAGAAGCAGTACCTTTCCTGTCTTCTTATGGTACATGGGTGTACCGTCACAGCCCACGGTGGTTATATCGTCCTCAACAATCGGAAGAAGACCGTTCTGAGGCACAAGCTCACTCCAGGTTTTACCTGCGTCAAGGCTTTTACTCATATATATTCCCGAAAACAGGTCGCTGCCCTTTACATCAAGGTACTGTGCCGTAGCTATCGCCATGTCAGGAGCAAAACAGCATCTTGCATGAACAAAGCACTTTTTGCCGTCATAGCCTTTTCGCATTATATGTGTTTTCACTGTCATACAATATTCCTCCGTTACTTGAGCTTTTGTGCCCATTCTGCCGCATTTTCAACCCATTTTGCTATAGCATTATTACACCACTTATCTCTGCCGCATCTCGTTATTTCATTACCAAGAGCAACGCCGTGAGGTGCATCGGGATAAATGTGCATTTCAAACTGTATTTCCTTTTCCTTAAGTGCATTTGCAAGGCACAGAGAATTTCTCACGTCAACAATTTCATCATTTGAGGTATGGAGAATAAACATAGGCACAGCGTCGCAGGTGATATTCTTTTCAACGCTTGACGCATTTTTCATTTCTTCCGTCGGCTCCTGCGTACGCCACAGATTGTTAAAGGAAATGCCGTGATAATCTGCAGACACAACAGGATAAATTAGCATTACGCCCTTTGGCTTATTTTCGCCGTACTCAATTCCCGTTCCGTCATAAATTTCCTTCAAATTCCACATAGCACCCAATGTTGCCGCAAGGTGACCGCCTGCAGAAAAGCCTACAGCAAAGACACTTTCGGGATCAACATTATACTTTTCGGCGTTATCCTTAATATACTTTACCGCACGTGAGGTCTGCACAAGATGGGACGGAAAAGGCTTTTCCCCCACAGTATAATGGAGCACAAAGGAACAATAGCCGTAAGGCATAAACGCCATTGCTATCGGCTCGCCTTCCCTGTCGGCACACACATTCTGATAGCCGCCTCCAGGTATTACAAGCAGTGCACGGCGTACAAAGTCACCCACCTTTTCGGGTGCGAAAACCTCAAGATACGCATTTTTATCAGTTTCGTCAAAATAAACCTTTTCGTATATCATACCGTCACCTCATTTTATATAGTGTGTTTATCTATGATTTCGTCTTCGATTTTTGAGTACATAATTTTCTGGCTATGATAAATACCGAATCGTCCGCTCATCATATAGCTTACGCTGCAGGCTATTGCAAAAAACAGTATTCCATCTGCTCCAAACACCTCAACGGCAAGTATAAATGATGCCACAGGACAATTAACAACTCCGCAGAACAGAGCAACAAATCCGATTGCCGCCGTCAATGACGGGTCCATTCCCAAGAAAGGCGCCATAACACAGCCAAAGGTTGAGCCTATAAAGAAGGCAGGCACTATCTCTCCGCCCTTAAAGCCTGCGGCGATGGTAAATGCCGTAAACACAATTTTAAGCAAAAAAGCAAAATTATCAGCTTCCCCTGCAATGGCACTTGAGATTACATTCATACCTGCGCCGTTATAGTCGCCGTTACCTACAAGCACCGTCAGAAGCAGTACGGCAAAACCTCCTGCCACAGCACGAAGATATACATTTTTCACAAGCTTTTCAAGGACAAGGGAGCATTTTTTCTGAGCTGCACAGAAAAGAATACTGACAACGGCACACATTATTGAAAACAGCATCACCTTAAGAGTTATATCCCATGTAAGCGTACCGAACTGTATACCGTCAAAACGAACGGGAGCAAGACCGAAATACTTTGCAACCTCCATTGCCGTTACCGAGGAAATTATACAAGGCAAAAGTCCTGCATAGTGGAAAAATCCCACCGTTGTTACTTCAAGTGAAAAGATTGCCGCCGTGACGGGCGTTCCGAAAAGAGCCGCAAAAACCGCACTCATACCTGTCATAACGATAATATGCATATCATTCTTTTCAAGACGCAGGAATTTTCCGATATTATAGCCCATGCTTCCGCCAAGCTGAAGTGCCGCGCCCTCTCTGCCCGAAGAGCCGCCCACAAGATGGGTAATGACCGTTCCCGCAAATATCAGCGGCATCATTACAAGGGGAATATTCTTATCCTTACGCACCGATTCTATAACTCTGTCGGTGGTGATTTTTTTATTGGCGCTGAGCAGTCTGTAAAGTACCGTTATAACAAGGCTTCCCAGCGGCAGAAGCAAAACAATATTTGGGTATTCCCCTCTGAAATCTGTTACAAAATCAATGCTTATATGGAAAAAACTGCCAAGTATTCCGCCAAAAATACCGAGAAAAAGTGCTATTACAAACCACTTTACAAAGGCAAGAACATAGTTAAATGCTGTTTTTGAGTTAGTTTTTATGCTATCCAACGCCGGATCTCCTTTCAAGAGCGCAATTTACAATGGTTTTCCGGCAAGTGTAATAAAGACGCCATGCGGGAATTTTTAAAAGGTATCATTGTACAACTGTTATGAGATATTTCCTACTATTTATATGTTACGCTCAGTATAACACATTTTTCCCGAAAACACAAGAAATTTATTCAAAAATATACCGCATATTTACACAAAAAACCGTCTGCACAAGGCAGACGGTTCAATGATTGAATCAATTCAATTAGCCAACGATACCGGAACGTTCAATACCTTCAACAAGTGATCTCTGTGCGAAGAGGAAGATAATGAACAACGGCAGAATAACAAGCAGACCGCAAGTGTTGGTGATTGCGGATTCCCAAAGTGATGTCGCCGCAAAGTCAACCTTAAGACTCATAGGAACTTCAACGATATTGGGAAGAAGATGTACGCCGCTTGTTGTGAAGAATGGCGGTGCTGTGTAGAATGTATCTGTCCACTGCCATGAGAATGCAAACATAAATACTGTTGTCATCATAGGAACTGACAGAGGAATAATGATACGGAAGAAGGTCTTGAAGATACCTGTTCCGTCGATGTAAGCCGCTTCTTCAAGTTCATCAGGTACGCCCTTATAGAACTGTCTGAAAATAAAGATGTAAAGACCGTTCTTAAATGCAAGACCTGTAAGTGAAAGCAGATAAAGAGGTACTTCGGTATTGATAAGGTTAGGAAGATCGGGACGGTCAATGAAGAGTCCGAGAATACCGAATATATCAAAATATCTGAACTTCATAAACATCGCAAGAAGAAGTGTATCGTGGGGGATAAGCATTGTAATAACTACGCAAAGGAAGAGGATTGTTCTGCCCTTGAACTTAAACTTAGCAAAGCCGTAGCCGACGATAGCACACATAAGTGTCTGGAAGAATGCACAGACAACGGAAATTCTTGCTGTATTGAACAGTGCAAGGAAATACTTGTTTTCAAGTATAATAAACTTCCACTGGTCGAGAGTAGGATTCTTGGGTATAAGCTTAACTGTTGTATCAACAAAGTCAGTGTGGCTCATAAACGAAGCAAGAATCTTGGTAAGGAAAGGATAAAGAATAATGTAAGAAATACCTACAAGCAATACTGTTCTGAATATTGCATATACTACTTTACCTATAAAAGCAGGAGAAAGAACCTTAAGCTTTAATCTCTGCCAGAAGCCAAGCTTGCCTTCAAAATCAACTTTCATTTCTTTCTTGGAAAGCTTAGTTACTTTAGTTGGTGTATTATTCATGATTTATCCTCCTTTCCTTAGTCTCTTCTCTGATAGAATACAAACGCTGAAGCTATAAATGCTACAAGTCCTATGAGTACAAGTACAAGTACGAAGTAAATCCAGGACATGGCACTACTCAATTCTCTGGGGCGTACCGTTCCCGTATTATATACGTTATTGATGTATCTCATAACTGCGTTTGATTCAGAGGTGAATGAGTCGATAACCGTGTAAACCGCATTAACAAGAATCATGGGGCTTATCATGGGGAAGGTTATCTTCCAGAAGGTTTCCCAGCCGGAAGCACCGTCCATTTTACAAGACTCATAGATAGAAGGTGAAATAGACTGAAGACCTGAAAGGAATATCAGCATCTGTACACCTGAACGGTTAACAATGTTGTAAATGTCGTTTACTATGGATACAACATAATCAACAAGCTCTGTACCGATTGCCATGTTACCGAGAAGGTTTGTAATATCCATGGCATTGATAAGGTCGCCTGAATCTGAGCCAACACCGGTATCAATACCGCCGCTGCTCATATACTGCATTGCCATATTACTCTGGTCAATCTGGTCGATAAGACCTGTTGTAAGAATAACAGGGATAAAGAAGATTGCTCTGAATACTGCACGACCGATCATCTTCTGGTTAAGCACGATTGCCATAAACAGTGAGAAGATTACAATTGCAGGTACGTCAAATACAAGCTGTTTGATACTTTCTGTAAGTGTTCTTACGAAGCCTGCATCTGAGAACAATGCTTCCTGATAGTTTTCAAGGCCTACATGGGTAAGTGTATAACCTACTTCTCTGTCAACCTTGATTTCGCTGAACGAGAACTCAAAGGAGCTGATCAGCATAGGTAAGTAAAGTACTAAAAATCCGATTACAAAGGGCATTACGAAGAACCAACCGCCTCTTGCTTTCTTTGCGTCAAGGGAAGCTACTTTTTTCTTTTTAACCGGCTTTGTATTAACTGTTGTTGCTGCCTTATTCATCAAATAACACCCCTTTCCTTATCTTACCGCGAAGCTCATTGCATCAACGGCTGTACCGTCTTCAAGCACTGCTTCGTGGGTATTATAGTTAAGAATAAATTCAACACCGTTGTCATAAGCAACTCTTACAACTCTTGTAGCAAGATATTCGTGATCAGAAATTGTTGCATACTTAACCTTTTTCATTGCCTCATTGAACTTAGAGTAAGTTTCAACGATGTCAGGCTTCCAGTTGTCGTATCTGATAGCGTAATACTTGGAGAATTCGGGGAATACCTTAAGCTCTTCTGTATTATCCTTGGATACGATGTAGTACAGGTTTGCACCGTTTTCAATTGCCTTGAGAACGCTGTAATCATAGTCACCGTCAAGGTTAATGGCAGGACCTGCAAATTCTGTATAACCGTGAAGCACCATACCCATAAAGGGAACTGACTGGCTGGTATTGATATTCATACTGCTGTCGAGGGGCACATTAAGGATGTGGTCTGCGTACTTAAGTGTATATGAGTTACCGCAGTCAACCATAATGCTGTCATTATCTTCGGCAACTTCGCTGAGCATCTTATCAATCATCTTCATTGTTTCGTCTCTGTTAAGAGCGTAATCATCGTTGAAGTCAGAGTTGAGGTCGCTGCCCACTGTTGCAAGTGAAATGGCATTTGTTCCGAATTTTGAGAACTTCTTTGAGATCTTTTCATAGAATTCTCTCATAGCTTCGGGATTGATAATTGCCTTTTCGTCAGGTTCAAAGCCCTGATAAAGAGCACTGTATACTCTATGCACGGCACTTCTTCCGTCCATTGTCTTGGAGGTGTCGTTCTTTGTGGAAACACCGTCAAAGCTTCCGAACTTTGATACATATGTAAAGTCAAGGTCGGGATAAACTTTAACGCCGTTTTCATTTGCGAAAGCTACAAGATCCTTAAGACCGTTCTTACCGCCGATCGAGGAAGGAACGCTGAGCTTTGCAGGAGCTGTGTGCTCCATACCGCCGTTATACCAGCCTGTAAGCTTAACGTTGATATTATTTACTCCGTTATCCTTAAGGTCGCCGATAATTTCCTCTGTCTGTTCAAATGTTGTAAGAGGTGTCTGAAGCTTTACGGGGAAGCCCACTACCTTTTCCTGAGTCTTGATTGTACCGAAGTTTTCGATATAGAGAGCAACGTCTTCGCTGCTGTCCTTTTCAGGCTCAAGCTTTGTGAGAACACCTGTTGTTTCCAGATAGTCTCTTATTTCCTTAGCCATATCGGTATAATCCTTGCCTTCACCGCTGATGGGGAAAACTCTCATTGTGTAGTTGCCTGTATATCTTCTGTCGCTGTTAATGCTGTACTGAGCATCGCCTGTTGATGAAATGCTGGTAAGAGCATATGTATCGGTAGGTCTGGGATAGAAGGTAGAGTAAACGGAGCTATAGTTATGAACTGTACCGCCGTGGTCGGAGGTGAACTCAGCCATTGCGTCGCCTTCTGTATAGTAAGCAACAAAGCCGCGTGTTCTGTAATCTTCAACCTCTTCTTCAACAGTTTCTTCTACTGTTTCTTCCACTGTTTCTTCTACTGCTTCTTCGCCCTCAGCGTTTTCTTCGCCTTCAGCTGCATCTTCTGTTTCTGTCTCTGCTGTTTCTTCAGCAGGTGCCTCTTCAGGCTCAACCTCTTCAACAGGAGTAGGAACATAAAGTGCTGTTTCCATAATACCGAATGCAGGAATTCTCATTGTTTCCTGAGTATATCCTGAAATTGTGTGGTAAGCATAGTCCTTACCGTAGAGCTTACCTGTAAGGGTAAATGCCTTGCCTTCGATATCCTCAAATCTTGTGATTGTACCGGAACCGTCGGGAAGGAGTGTGAAGCCTGTGTTGCTGTTAAGACCTGCACCGAAGTAAGGCAGGAGCTTAACGGACTGAAGCTGATAGTTTGAAGTATCGTACTTGATACTTGTTGCAGGAAGAGAAATCTGCACGCCGTATTCGTCAAGAGAATATTCAATTGCGAATCTGAAGAGTGCGGGAGCTGCGGAGGTATCCACATACTCGATTTCTTCGTAGTCTGCTTCCATCTGTTCAGCATCGTAATCGGTGTTGTTTTCGATATAGCTTGCAAGAAGCTCAAGCTCACGGTTGGAAACACCGGGGTCAAGCACGTAAATAGCCATCTTTTCGGTGATAGGCCACTGAATCTTCATTGAGTTAAGAACGTTGGGAGCGATTGTGGGATCAAAGGGGTCCTTTAAGTCATAGTAAGCAACGAACTGCTCATATTCTCTTGTGGACTTATTTTCCCATTCGGAAATAATGTTCTTTTCAAAGCTGCGCTGTGAAATCTGGCGGGGTACTACGTACTTTGCCTGTTCCTTACCGAGAGTATATTCTACTCTGATACCGTTTCTTGTGTTTTTAACAACAATCTGCTTTTTAACAACGCTGTTTTCTTTGCTTGAATTCTGTGCGGCATCTGCATAGGTATTAAAGTTAACTATGGAGCCTGAGTTATCCTTATACTGGATAATAATCTGTGAAAGAAGACGCTTTTTAACATCTTCGTTTGCCATGGAATCTCCAACATTATAGGGGTTGGTGAGAAGAATCTGTCCTGTGGACTTAACTCTTATACCAACTTCACCTGTTTCTTCGAGAGCCCAAAGCTCATACTCATCATTTTCAAAGTTAGGCTTTCTTTCGCCTGTTTCAGCATCAACAACGCCCATTGTTGCAAGCTTTTCTTCTTCATTGAGATACTTTTCTGTAAGATAATCTCTTGTAAGAATTGACTGAACATCGTCTGCAAGAGCACCTACTGACATTACAGCTGCAATTACAACAGATGAAAGTATGTAACTGAATATATTCTTTATTTTCATTTTCAATACTCCTTTCATCTTACACTCTGTACGACAGCTCGATAATAATGTTATATACAAATCCGACGAGCTTTCCTAAGAGACTTGAGAAGAGCACACCGATAAACATTATGAATGCCATACCGATAATGGATGCGAGTGTCGTAAGAACATTCTTAAACAGTGTATAGTCGTGAATTACCATCATACCGAAGAAGAGCAGGAAGCCTACCCAGAAGAATGCAATACCCATTGCAAGAGAGAGAAGGCTTGCTTCGTCTGCAGTTACGATATTGGAAAGAAGTGTGGTAAGCACGAAGAATGCGGGAAGCGGGAACAAAGCATAACAGGTTGCGATATAAATATCACGGATACTTCCTTCGCCGTCAAACAGTGTTGTAAAGCACCAGTTTGAAATTACCCACAGGAATACGGGAAGCAAAATTGAAAGCACCATCATCAGCACGCTTGTGTCTGAAGGAATGGGGTTAACAACATAGCTCTGACCGATTGAATTATAAATAAATGTAACGATTGTAAGCGCAAGTACAAGTGTTGCACCCTTAACGGAAGCTCTGTACTCATGCTTGATATCCCAGTAACCGTCGAAGGGGTGGAACATTACATGGAAGCCGTACATAAATTCTTCCTTAAGTGAACGCTTCTTCTTAAGCTGAAGACCTGCATCGTTAACCTTCTTGGCATACTTGAATATCTTTGAAAGGATAATGCAGAAAGCAACTATTACTATGGGAATAACGATTACGTACTTTTCAACCCATACCTTTCTTACCTGCTGCCAAGCTTCGGAATAGTTTACGGTATCGTATGCATTTTTGAAGTATTCCATAGCTTCTTCATACTCGCCCTGTCTTGAAAGGCTCTTACCGATACCGATGTAGGAGTTGGTAAAGTTGGTATTTCTCTGGAGAATTTCATGCCAGTCAGCTTCAGCCATATCAAACTTTCTGTCTCTCTGGTTCTGAAGTGCCTTGACAAGAACGTCACCGTATTCTGTTCTCTTATAAACTGTAATTGCATCGTTCTGACCGTCAAGAACCATAAGATAGTTCATTGCGTTATCTTCGCTTCTTGAGTCATAAGCATAGTCAATTGCTGCAACTGATGTGATATTACCAAGCTGGCTTCCCTTATCGCCGAATGCGAAAAGGAGGTTGCCGTCTTCATCGTAGGTAAATATCTTCTGACGCTTCTGGTCGATTACAGACCAGGTACCTTCCGGACCGAGACCGATATCAACAATCTTTGAAGGACCGATGATGGAGAAATCGGGAGTAGGCTGCGCATTGAAGGTAACTTCACCTGAAGGCGGGAAGAAACCGCTTCTCTTCATTACGTCTTCCCCGTTAGGGTTAAGCATCTTAACGGGAGAGAAGTCACTTGAAGTATCCTTTGCAAGGATAGCCTTTTCAAGGTCGGCGTCGGTAATTGCACTGGTTGTTGCAAATACGAAGCCCTTTTCATTAATATTAAGGTTATTGAAGGAAAGGGATACGTTCTTTACAGACTTATTCTTCTGTTCTGCTGTCTGGAGCTTACGCCACAGCATATCAAAGAAAGTAAGTGACTGAGACTGAGTACCGATAAAGCCTGCGAACTCGCCGTCACTGTTGATGGAGATAATACCCTGGTGGGTTTCAGCACCTACAACGTAAACGTAGCCGGAAGCACTTACGGAAACTGCAACAGGTCTGTAGATGTGGTTATCGCTGATAACCTCGCTCTTGGGCTCGGGAATTGTTCTGAGGAACTGTCCCTGCTTCTGAGCAACATCGTTACCGTCTTCATCCTTTACAACTCTGTCGTAAGCGGCGAATACAAGAATTCTTCCTGCTTCAGAGTCGCACACATAAAGCTCGCCGTCAACTGCATACAAGCCCTTAGGGTCCATAATGCTGTCGGGTACACCCCATTCATTGGTGAACTTTGTGATTTCTGTTACATACTTGAAGCGGCATTCAGCCTGGTCGTACTTGATGATAATTACACGGGGCTTACCTGCTTCTGCATTGGAATCGGAAACATAGATGTATCCGTCCCAAGCAAAGTTTTTCTGTGCTTCATCGTCAACGTATGTTATTCTGCCCACGCACATATCCTGAGGATCGGCAAGGGCATCGGTCATACCAAGAGATGTTGCGGTAACTACTTCGTAAGGTACATATGCATGAGGAGATTCCATATAGTTTCCTTCAATGTCATATGTATATGTAGCGTAAGGTATAATTGCCTCTGCAGGAAGTGTGCTGAAAATCATCAAAATGCACACTGCAAGGAGGAACATTCTTTTTAACATTTTCATAATCATCCTCCTCCTTAGTCCTTCATACCTGAGCTTGCCATTGTTTCAATGATGTTACTCTGTGTAATTACGAATACCGTAATAGGAACGAGCATCATAATAACCGTAGAAGCTGCTGCTGCGCCGCTTCGAACGATACCGCCGGCAAGAATCTGCTGGATTGCGTAGTTAAATGTCTTAAGCTGTTCTGAGTAGATATAAATTGAAGTACCGCTGTTCCAAAGTCCCTGGAATGAGTACACAATAAGTGTCAGCCAAGCAGGCTTAACCATAGGCATTACTATCTTCCAGTAAATTGAAACTTCCTTTGCACCGTCAAGTCTTGCAGACTCAAGAACGGAATCGGGCACTGTTGTCTCGATAAACTGACGCATAAGGTAGAAACCGAGGGTGTAACCGAATGCAGGAATAATCAGTGACCAGTATGTATCAATCCAACCGAGGAAGGACATGATAATGAAGTTTGAAAGTGCGGATACTGTTGAGTGGAACATCAGGGAGTAGTAAACAAGCTTGAACATACCCTTACGTCCGGGGAAGTTAATCTTTGTCATCGCATATGCTGCCATGGAAGCAAGGAACAGATGTCCGAATGTACCGCCAACGGAAACAAATGCCGTATTAAAGATATATCTTGAGAAAGGAACCCATGATTCACTCATCAATCTGAACAGTTCAGAGAAGTTCTTAAGTGTAGGATTGATAACGAAGAATCTTGGAGGGAACATCCACAGCTCATCAAGAGGCTTGAGTGACTGGGATATAGCATAAACCATAGGAAGGAACATAAATGCACCGAAAACAAAGAGCATTACGTTAATTCCCACGTCACCGCCGACGGAACGGTTAAATGAACGTCTTTTAATCTTTGGCAATTTCATATCACTTACCCACCTTCGACAGTAATTTATTTACAAGCAGGTTAGAACCGATCATAATTGCAAACAAAATTGTCGCAATTGCCGAAGCGTAACCTACTTCCCAACGTTGTCCGCCGTAGTCATCAAGGTGATGCATGATGGTGTGTGCACAGTAGTCAACGGAGGGGAATCCGCAAAGTGCGGTAACAATAGCACCAAAACCGAAGGAGCTGGTGATAGCCATGATAGCGGCGAACATCATCTGGTTTTTCATAACGGGAAGCGTTACATACCAGAGTTCCTGCCATCTGTTCTTAACACCGTCAACGCTTGCTGCTTCATACAGGGACTTATCAACAACCTGGAAACCTGCGATAAAGGACAGGAACGAGGTACCGAGACTTGTCCAGAGAGCAACCACGATAACGAGCGTCATAATATAGTCGGTATCCTGGAACCAAAGAATGGGAGAATTGATAATACCAAGCTTCATAAGTGTACCGTTTATCCAGCCGTACTGGTCAGAGCTGAACAGCGTCTGCCAGATAAGGTATACCTGACCTGAAATACTGGGGGCATAGAAGATAAGTGTTACAACGGCACGAATCTTTGGTGTAAGTTCATTGATGAACCAAGCGAACATAAGACTGAGAAGGTATGATACAGGACCTGTCATTGTTGCAAAAATAAGGGTATTCTTGCAGGCAAGAAGGAAGGTATCGTCATCAAGAAGAAGTCTTATGTAGTTGTCAACGCCTATGAATACAGGCATTTCAAGCATATTAAACTGTGTAAGGCTGAGAAGCAGTGACACAAATACGGGGATGATTGTAAAGGTAAAGAATATGATATAGTAGGGAGCTACCATAAGATATCCAACCTTATTGACCTTCATTTCGCGAAGTGTCCATTCCCATTTGGTCATGTCTTTTCTGAGCTTCGGTGCCTTCTGAGGCTGTGTGCCGGCTTTTTCTGACATTTATTTCACTCCTTAATTAATTTCGTTTGGGGACTAAACCTCTATCCCTTTAGCGGCGAGCTCTTCTTTATATTCTTCCATTGTGAGGAAGCCGTACTCGTCACGCTTTCTTGAAAGCTCATGGTTGATATCGTCAACGTAACCGAGCATTGCCTCGGAAGCAACCTGACCGTCGTCTACTACATTGTAGAATGCGAAGTTTGTATATCTTGCAACGATGTAGTTACCGGGGGACATCGGTGTTCCCTTGAGTGATCTAAACTGCTGCTCAAGGTTTCTCTTTTCCTGTGCTGTCCAGGACTGGCTTGTAAGAGCCTGAATGTTTGCTGTATTGTACTTAGCGGCGGTACCCATGATAGCTACCTGTTCCTGACCGAATCTTGTCTGTGTATCGTAGCTTACCCACCACTGCAGGTACTTCCATGCGTTCTGTGCCTTGAGAGATTCTGTTACGTCCTGACCTGCAGTAATGTCGTCAGCCGCATCCTTCATCATCATCATTGCATGAGGAGCTGCAGGAGAAGCATGGTTGATTGTTCCGTCTTCACGTTCTACACCGGGCAGCTGTACAAATTCCCACAGACCTGCGATTTCAGGTGCGAATACACGAAGCTGGTTGTATGTTGTATAGTTGGAAATTGCTATAGGCATTTCACCTGTTCTGAAACGGTTTGCAAAGTCATATGCAACAGGCTCGCCGTAAAGTGTAAACCATTCGGTTGTTCTCTGGAATGCATCAAGTGCTCCGTTGGCGTCAAGGTTGGAAGCAATACCAACTGTTCTGAGGTATTCTCTGTCATCTCTTGAGATGCCTTCTTCAAAGTCCTCGGCAGACTTGAACCATTCAAGACCGGACTGATACATATAAATCTGAGTCAGAGCCTGGCTGAAGCCCATTTCCATCTGGTTTTCGGAAAGTGCTCTGATTACGCCTTCAACGTCATCCCATGTTTCGGGAACTTCAAGACCGAGGTCAACGAAGATATCCTTTCTGTAGAACAGCATGGGGAAGTCAAGTGTTGAAGGAAGACCGTATGTAACAACACCGTTTCTTTCAACGCCGTTTACTACCTTATACTCCTTGATTTCATCGTGCTGGTCAGCCTTTGTGCCGTCAGCATATTCGATTCTGTCAGGGTCAAGGACAGTAAGAGGAACGAACAGCTCTTCATTACCTTCAAAGCAAGTCTGTTTAACCTCTTCAAAGCCTTCAAAGTAGTTTACGGGAATAACCGCATTTCTGATACCGAAGCCTACAGGGTCACCGTCCATTGATACGTCGGGACCTACGCCTGCAAGTGTTGCGGGAAGCAGAGTACCTGCAGCAATAAGCTTAAGGTTTACGGAAACCGTTTCATCATTGAAGGAGTCATCAACCATCTGGCGCATAATCTGTGCCTGGTCACGACCTGTTGTAATCCATACTTCAACGCTGTTGGGATCATCTTCTTCGATAATCTCACTTGCACCGAGGGAGTTATAGTCGGTGAAGAAGGACATAAAGAAGGAGCCGAATTCGTGAGCCATTGCCTCAAAGAAGTTTGCATTTTCCTTGGGAAGTGCACTTCCTGTAGGCTGGATTACAATATAATCAAGCTGAAGCGGCTGAGCCTTTGTGCTGAGAAGCCATGTACCCAGTGAGCCGATATAGCTCTTATAGTTTGAAAGGTTGGAAGCAATCTTATCCTGGTCGTTACCCATTTCGCCAAGGAGGAATGCTATTCTGTCAAGGATAACAGTATTCTGTCCCTTTGAACCGATTTTTTCTTCAAGCTCTTTTGAAACAGTTTCAAGATTCTTCTTTTCCTGTCTCATACCGCTGAGAACACCGGGAATAAGCTTTGCAAATTCATAGTCGGTGTATTCGTCGGGCTCGGAGCCTGTAATCATAAGAATCTGTCTGTAGTAGTCATTAAGTCTTGTCTGGCTGGTTTCAATTCTGTTAAGAATGTCAGCCATGTCACCGAGAACCGCCTTGAATTCAATTTCATGTCTGCCTTCGGTGAAGTAAAACTTAAATGAGGTTGTTCCGTCGGAAAGAGGTGCAACCTGCCAGTCATCGGCATACATAAACTGAAGCTCTTTTGCTTCAACAAAAGGATATTCTCCGTCAATCTTCAAGGAACGGGAGGAGAACAGACCTTGGTTCACCGTCTGCTTAAAACGGGGAACGATGTCATACCAGCCCTCTTCCTTGATTTCAAATTCATAGGAAATCCACTGACCTGCTATCTTCCACTTATCACCGCCGTTACCGCCGATGGTGTTGAGAAGAGAAGCGGCAGGATCCTGAGGAACCGTAATACCGCTTGTACGGTCATTCATGGCGTATATAACCTGTTCGCTTGTCTGATAAGGTGTTTCGGCATGGATCATAATTGTATTTTCATCCTTGCCTTCGGGAATCTTATCTGCATCAAACTTAGCAGTATACTCTTCATATGTAATAACCTTGTCAGCAGGCTTGAAGGTGAAGGATTCAACCACCATAGGCTCGCACGCCGCTTCAATTGAAATGATGTGCTCACCTTCTGTAAGGTGGAACTTCAAGGGCTCATTGAAGAAGGTTTCGGAGTCACAGATTTCTGTTTCAATCCAGCGGGGCTTTTCTTCCTTGCTGGGACGCATTTCGTTACCGTTGATATCTGTTCTGAAAACAGGATTCTCGGCAGCCGCCTTTTCGTCATTTCTGTAAGCTCTGTTGTCATAGTTGTAGCCATTATCATTCTTATCCTGCCATACACGGGAGAATGTGAGATAGCGGGCTTCCTTGAAAGGAACAACTCTATCAATAAGAAGGATACGTTCAATGTTTGAGCCGTGTCCCTTGATGGGGTAATACTTTGCGCTCAAAGTGTACATACCCGATTCAGGCACATTTATCACATAGGATACCTTGCCCACGTCAGGTGTGAAAAGAACGTCCTTTCCCAGCTCTTCATCGTATCTGATTTCTACAGCAGCGTAGTCTTCGGGATCCTCACCGATTTCTTCCGCCGAAACAAAATCAACAGCATTGATTTTAATTGTTGCGGACGCATCGGGAATACCGTCCTTTTCTGCCGCCTCAAGATATTCGGCATAGGTTGTCGAAACCATGAGGTCTTCCATTGCATCCAGCGAATTGAGAGTTCTGGAGTCATCAATCACTTCAGGTTCAGCCGATACGGGTTCATCGGCAAAAACCGCAAAAGATGCCATAAGCTGGATGAGCATACTTGCAACCAATACAAGCACTACAAGTCTGCTGTGGTGTTTTGCAATCTTCATTTGCTAATTTCCTCCTCTTGTTGAGTATTGCTTGGGTACACCGGGCTCTCTTTAAACTTTTCTACATATTAATATTATGGAACGGCGTGCAGAAAGACAGGGCAACAGACGCCACATCCTCCCTTCACTTTGCCGTCACACAAACAACACCTAAAAAAGGGTAAAAAGTGCCTAATTACATGAATATAGTATAACAATCCCGCCCTTGTTTGTCAATAGTACGTTTTCAAGTATAACGCACCGTCAGACTACTCGGGCGGGACAAAATTTTACATATTATTTTTGGTATGGCATACGGTTAATAAATTATTAACATACAGTAATGTTGCACATATTTAGACGTGATAATTTATATTTTCTTTATCTGCATCTTATGTTTTTATCAAATATATCACGCATTTACAGGGTTTATTCTGTTTTTTTGACGTTGTATAAGTTGACGTAACATAATTTTATAAACTATTTTTCAAGCTCGATTTTTAAGCACAATTATTTATAGCAAGTAATTCCTGTAAAAAAGTTAATTTTTTATTGACTTTTTGTTTAGTTTGTGCTTTTTGATTTGTTTATGTTGCACAAAAATTCGGGTGATTTTTCTACACTCATATAATTTTGCACATTATTGTATTTTCGTTTGTATTTTTGATTTTGAACGATTTTACATTAATTATTCATCGAGCAGCGTCTGAAGCTCTTCCCAAGCTTCATACAGCTTTTCAAGCTTTTCGGTGAGCTTCTGAGCCTCGGCAAACAGCTCTGACACCTTTTCGTAATCAGAAGAATGTTCCTCCTGAAGTGACAGGTTCTCCTCAATTGCCTTTTCGGTTTCAGAGATTGCCTTTTCGGTTTCGGCAAGCTTACGCTCCGCATTTTTCTTTTTATTGCGAAGCTCCTTGTTTTTTTCATAGTCGGACTGGTTATCGGTAACAGTCTTTTCCGAAGCCTCACCGCTCACCTGCCCCGACGCTCTTTTCTGCTTATATTCGCAGAAGGTTTCATAGTCGCCCTTGAAGTCAAAAGTACCGTCGGTTCTCATTTCAAAGATGCGGTCAGCAAGCTTTTTCACGAAATATCTGTCATGGGAAACGCACAGCACCGTACCGTCGTACTGAACCAGTGCCTGTTCAAGTACTTCTCTTGACGGTGCATCAAGATGGTTGGTTGGCTCGTCAAGTATAAGCAGATCGCTCTTTTCAAGCATAAGCTTTGCAAATGTAAGTCTTGCCTTTTCACCGCCCGACAGCACGTCTATCTTTTTGAACACGTCCTCGCTGGTAAACAAAAATCCCGCAAGCACGCTTCTGATTTCGGTCTGAGTCTTATTTGGAAAACAGTTCCACAGCTCATCAATAACCGTGTTATTATTGTCAAGCCCCTGATGCTCCTGATCGTAGTAGCCGATGGACAGTCCTCTTGCATATTCAAAGCTTCCGAAGTCCTGTCCCACTTTGCCGCAAAGTATTTTAAGCATAGTGGATTTTCCCACGCCGTTCTGACCGAGAATAAACATTTTTTCCCTGCCGTGAAGCAAAAAGGATACATTTTCAAAAAGCTGTTTACCGGGATAACCCTTGCACAGATTTGTAACCTCCAGCATTTTGTCGGGGCACTTGCCGTTTTCGCCCATTTCAAAGCGGAATTTAATATTTGAAGGCAAATCCTTCGGCTTTTCTATTTTATCCATGCGGTCAATCGCCTTCATACGGCTTTCGGCAGCAATGATATTACGTTCTCTGTTCCATCTACGCTGGTTTTCGATGAACGCCTCAAGACGGGCAATTTCCTTCTGTTGGAGATTGTAATGCTTTTCGTCTATTTTCCTGTCCTCTTCCTTACGCTTCACGTATTCAGTATAGGCGCATGGATACAGCTTGCCCTCGTGATTTTCAACCTCGAAGGTTTTCTTGGTGATTTTATCGAGAAAATATCTGTCATGGCTGATAACTATAATGCTCTTTTTATATCCCTTTAGATATTCTTCAAGCCATTCCACCGTTTCAATATCAAGATGGTTTGTAGGCTCGTCAAGCATAAGTATATCAGGCTCCGAAAGAAGAAGTCTTGCTATGGCAAGTCTTGTTTTCTGACCGCCCGACAAGGTATTTATCAGCATTGAGTGGGTTTCCTTATCAAAGCCGAGTCCCGTCAGCATACTTGCTATTCTGCTTTTATACTCATATCCGCCCTCACGCTTAAAGCTGTCTTCAAGGGCGGTATATTCCTTTGCGTACATCATATGGGTACTTTCGTCGGTGTTGCCGTTCATAAGCTTTTCAAGCTCGGACAGTCTTTCCTCCCACTTTACAAGCTTAGGAAAAGCAAGGCACATTTCATCAAACATTTCCCTGTCCGAATCAAGTCCCGTATTCTGTTCAAGATACCCCACCGTCTTATCCCTTGCAAGGAACACCTCTCCGTCCGAAGGCTGTATTTGAGATGCAAGTATCTTCATAAAAAGGCTTTTACCTGCGCCGTTAACGCCCACAACGCCTATTTTATCCCCTTCGTTTACGCCAAGTGATATTCTGTCAAGTATGACGTCCGTACCAAAGGAAAGACTTACGTCAGAAGCACTTAATATAATCAATTGTCATTTTCCTTTCATAATCGCAAATGCGTTTCGTGCCGATTATTGAAGCACCTTTGCAAGATATATACCTGTATACGAACTTTCGTGCTTTGCCACTTGTTCAGGTGTACCTGTACACACAATTTGCCCGCCTGCATCTCCGCCGTCAGGACCAAGGTCAACAATGTAGTCTGCCGTCTTTATCATATCAAGGTTATGCTCGATAACTATAACGGTATTGCCGCCGTCAACAAGCCTCTGAAGCACCTCTATAAGCTTTTCCACGTCAGCAGTATGAAGCCCCGTTGTAGGCTCATCAAGGACATAAAGCGTATTGCCCGTGCTCTTTTTGGAAAGCTCCGTCGCAAGCTTTACTCGCTGCGCTTCACCGCCCGACAGAGTTGTGGAGGACTGTCCTATTTTGATATATCCAAGCCCAACGTCACAAAGTGTTTTAAGCTTTCTGTGAATTGTGGGAATATTTTCAAAGAACTCACGTCCTTCGTCACAGGTCATTTCAAGCACGTCCGAGATGCTCTTGCCCTTATACTTCACTTCAAGAGTTTCCTTGTTATATCTCTTACCCTTGCACACATCGCAGGTCACATATACATCAGGCAAAAAGTGCATTTCAACAAGCAGCGTTCCGTCACCCTGGCAGGCTTCGCACCGTCCGCCCTTAAGGTTAAAGGAAAACCTGTCCTGCTTATAGCCTCTCATCTTTGCGCTTTGCGTTGCCGCAAAAAGAGCACGCACCTCGGTAAACAGACCTGTATAGGTAGCAGGATTTGAACGGGGTGTTCTTCCTATCGGCGACTGGTCAATGGCTATCACCTTATCAAGATGCTTTACTCCTTCAATTCTATCGTGCTCGCCTGCGGTTACGGACGCCCTGTTAAGCTGCTTTGCAAGGCTGTTAAGCAAAATTGAATTGACAAGCGAGCTTTTTCCCGAGCCCGACACACCTGTAACGCAGGTAAGCGTTCCGAGAGGAAATTCAACGTCAATGTTCTTCAGATTATGCTCTCTTGCACCAACAACCTTCAGGAACTTGCCGTTACCCTTACGCCGCACCTCGGGTATTGCAATCTTTCGTCTGCCTGACAGAAAATCGCCTGTCACCGAGTTTTTGTTGCTCATAATCTGCTTTGGCGTTCCCTGTGCAACAATCATACCGCCGTGAACGCCTGCACCGGGACCGATATCAACAATGTAATCCGATTCCAGCATGGTTTCTTCATCGTGTTCAACAACAATAACGGTATTTCCTATGTCACGCAGCTTTTTCAGCGTTGCAATCAGATTTGAATTATCCTTCTGATGAAGACCGATGCTTGGCTCATCAAGAATATACAGCACGCCGACAAGATAAGAGCCTATCTGCGTTGCAAGGCGTATTCTTTGGCTTTCACCGCCTGAAAGAGTACCCGATTTTCTTGAAAGTGAAAGATAACCCAGACCTACATTTTCAAGGAAGCGAAGTCTTGCAAGTATTTCTTTCAAAATCTCCTTGGCAATTACCTTTTCGGTTTCATTAAAGGTAAGATTTTCAAAAAACTCAATTGCCTTCGACACCGAAAGATTACAAAGCTGTGTTATATTAAGTCCGCCCACCGTTACCGAAAGGCTCTCTTTTTTCAATCTGTCGCCGTGACAGCCTTCACAGGGAACATTGTCCATAAACTGCTCGTAATAAGCTCTCATTTCGGCAGTTGTATAATCCTGATTGTATCTTCTTTCAATTTCACGCACAATACCTATAAAGGTAAGATTATAGCCTCTGTAGCCGTATTTTATCTTTTCATCACCCTTGCCGTAAAACAGTACCTGTCTTGCCTTTTTGCTCATACGGTCAAGAGGTGTATATATGTCGCAGTCAAACTCACTGAGTGCCGCATTTATTCCCTCTCCGCTCCATGAGCCGTCCTTTAAGCTCTTGTAGCCGTTACACACACAGGCACCGTCAGCAAGAGATTTTGACATATCGGGAAACAGCTTATCGGGTGACAGTACAAAGCTTTCGCCCAGACCGTCACAGTCGGGACAGGCACCGAAGGGGCTGTTGAAGGAAAACATTCTTGGCTCAAGCTCGCCAAGGCTTATACCGTGCTCGGCACAGGAGAAATTCTGCGAAAACATCATTTCGCTCATACCCTCATATTCGCCCTCGTGAAGTGCAATAATGCAAAGTCCGTCCGAAAGCTTGAAGGCGTTTTCAACGGAGTCGGCAAGGCGTGAGCGAATATCCTCCTTCATAACAAGGCGGTCAATGACTATTTCAATGTTATGGCGGATATTTTTATCAAGCTCTATATTGTCGTCAAGGCTGTATATTTCGCCGTCAATTCTCGCCCTTACATAGCCGTTTTTCTTGGCATCGGAAAGCAGCTTTTCGTGTGTTCCCTTCTTGCCTCGAACACCCGGCGACAGCACATAAAACCTTGTTCCCGCAGGTAAATGCAGAATTTTATCAAGTATTGTATCAATTGACTGCTTTTCTATAACCTTTCCGCAGACAGGACAGTGAGGTGTGCCCACTCTTGCGTACAAAAGTCTCAGATAATCGTATATTTCCGTAACCGTTCCAACAGTTGAACGGGGATTTTTTGAGGTGGTCTTCTGGTCAATGGAAATGGCAGGCGACAAGCCTTCAATCAGGTCAACATCGGGCTTGTCAAGCTGACCGAGAAACTGTCTTGCATAAGAGGACAGCGACTCCACAAAACGGCGGTGTCCCTCGGCGTAAATGGTATCAAAGGCAAGCGAAGATTTTCCTGAGCCCGAAAGTCCCGTGAAAACAACAAGCTTGTCCCTTGGTATTTCAACATCAACATTCTTTAAATTGTGCACTCTTGCTCCGTTTATAATAAGCGATTTACAACCCAATTTTTTCCATCTCCCAATTTCTGTTTTCCTCGATATGCCTGAGTGCAAGATTCTTGGTCTGCTCAAGCAGCTTTACATCGTTTATGGCATCTGCCATTCTGAAGCACAGCTCTCCGTGCTGGCGTCTGCCGAAAAATTCTCCCGGACCTCTTATTTCAAGGTCTTTCTTTGCTATTTCAAAGCCGTCGCCGCTGTCGCAAAGGATTTTTACACGCTTTGCAAAGTCGGAGTCCTTTGATTTATTCATAAGCGGCGACACAAGTATACAGTAGGATTTATGAACGCCTCTGCCCACTCGTCCTCTTAACTGATGAAGCTGCGAAAGACCGAATCTTTCGGCATTTTCAACAAGCATTACAACGGAATTTGGTACATTTACACCAACCTCAATTACCGTTGTGGACACCAGAACGTCTATAAGTCCGTCAGCAAAGCGTCCCATGATTTCGTCCTTTTCCGACTGCTTCATTCTGCCGTGAACATATTCCACACGAAGTCCGTTCAGCTCATTCTTCCGAAGCTTTTCGCAAAAGCTCTTTGCTGACTTCATTTCATAGCCTGCCGTCTGTATAAGCTCTCCCTCGGCATTTTTTTCTTCAGCAAGCGGACAAACAACATACGCCTGTCTTCCCTCTTTTACTCTTTCACGTATAAAATTATATACTCTTGAATGATATTCTTCTCCCACGGCAAAGGTATCGATTTTCTGTCGTCCTTTGGGAAGCTCGTCAATAACGCTTATGTCAAGGTCGCAGTACATTATCATGGCAAGCGTTCTGGGTATGGGCGTTGCCGACATAACAAGTGTATGGGGGAAAATACCCGCGCCCTCGCTTTTTTCTTCAAGATTCTTTCTTTGTGCAACGCCGAAGCGGTGCTGTTCGTCGGTTACTGCAAGGGCGATATTCTTAAATTCAACCTTATCCTCAATAAGGGCGTGCGTACCGACAAGGCACTTTATTTCGCCGCTCTTCAGCTTTGACAGTATCTCTTTTTTCTCAGCCGCCTTTGTGTCGCCCGTCAGAAGTGCCGTCTCAATTCCCAGCGGTGTCAGAAGCTTTTTTGCATCCTCATAGTGCTGTCTTGCAAGTATTCCCGTAGGCACCATAAGCGCCGACTGGTATCCTGCCTCGGCACAGGCAAAAATTGCCGCAAAGGCAACAACCGTCTTTCCGCTTCCCACGTCCCCCTGAACAAGTCTTCTTGCAGGTGAAACAAGCTTATTGTCCTGCGTTGCTTCAAGCTCACACGGTTTGCTCTCGGAGCTTATATCCTTAAGAATATCGTGCACCGTTTTCTTCTGTGCATGCGTCAGCTCAAAGGGGATTGCCGACGTGAATTTCTTCATATCGGGATAGGGTACACGGTAGGCTTTGCAGCTTTTTTCATTTCTTCCCAAAAGTATGGAATTAAGCTGGAAGGCATAAAGCTCATCAAAGGCAAGGCATCTTTTTGCCGCCTCAAGAGCATCATTGCTTTGTGGAAAGTGAATATCGTAAATTGCCGTATTTCTCGGACAAAGATCAAATTCTTCAAGCTCGTTTTCGTTAAGATAGTCCTCTATTTCGTCCTTACACAGCTTATACGCCTGCTTTATAAGGCTTGCAAGAAGCTTTGACGTAAGACCTGCCGTAAGGTGGTATTTCGGCACAAAGGGAAGCAGCGGTTCATCTTCTTTTACCTGCTCAATGTCGGGGCTTGTCATGGTGCAAAGACCGCCTATTCCCTCGGCTATGCCGTAAAAGCGGTATTTCCTGCCCGTCTTCACAGACTGTCCCAGATAGTCCCTGTTAAAGCAGGTGATTTTAACGCTTCCCGTTTCGTCTCCTGCCACAAATTTCTGCACGCTCATCATTCTGCCCTTGGATTTTATCCGTGTGCTCACAACAGGCGTTACAACCTCAAGCACAAGGCTCTGATACTCGCCGTTTTGTATACTGTCACAGGTTACGGTATTGCCTCTGTTTTCGTGGGAGGCAGGAAAATGATACAGCAGATGTGACAGCTTTGTTATTCCCAGCTTTGCAAGAAGCTTTTCACGTGCAGAGCTTACTCCGTAAAGCACCGTTACGCTTTTATCAAGATTTTTAAGTCTCTCAGCCGTCATTTTTCCGTCTCCTTTCTCAAGCGGCACACTACCGCATTTTATGCTATTTTCTATTATACAACAAACTTGGATATAATTATTTGTATAAATTGTAAAATGTTGCAATTATTTCACACGCCTTTCACACAATAATGTTAACCTATCCTTTGTTGTACAGTGCAAAACAGCACAAACTTTAAAAATGAAAGGAAATCTATCATGAAAAAATTAACAGCAATTATTATCGCCCTTATGATGGTTGCAGCAACTGCTCTCACCGCCTGCAACGGTGCTGACAAGCCTGCGAAAGAAAACACCGTGCCTGTTGACGTAACAGAAAGCACAGAATTTAACACCACTCTTGAAGAAAAGCTTGCAGAGATTGTTCCCACCAAGGATATCGACAAGGAAATGCTCCTCAACGTAGGCGGCGTTCCCATGAGTGCGGCGGCAGTAAGATATGCCACCATCGCCTGCAATTCCTTCTATGCAGACTCAACCGAAGAAAATGTTGAAGAGCTTAAGGCTGATGAAATCGACAACTTTTACCGTCTCAATGCAGCTGTTGTAAATATGGCTGACGAAATGGACATTAATCTTTCCGACGAAGAATTTCAGTCCTCAATTACAGATAACTACAACGCAATGAAGGAAAGCTACGGCGACGATTTTGAAACAGTTGTTGAAACATACACCTACCAGACTCCTTACTTCTATTTCCTCAACCAGTACTACAATCTTCTTTACTCCAAGCTTTACGAGCAGTACAGCACAGAGGAAGAGTTTGCCGCAAATCTCAGAGCCGAAACTCTTAAGGATATGCTTGAAAGCGAAACACCTTATGTAAGAGCAAAGCACATTCTTGTTTGCTTCCCCGAAGAGGGCGAAGGCGAAGACGGTGCCATCACAGATGCTCAGAAGGAAGAAACTCTCAAGAAGGCAAACGACGTTCTTGCTCTTGTTGAAAGCGGCGAGGATTTCGATGCACTTATCGCAGAATACGGCGAAGATCCCGGTGCACAGACATATCCCGGCGGCTACTATTTCACAACAGGTATGATGGTTGCTCCCTTTGAAGAAGCTGCATTCGCACTTGAAGAAGGACAGACCTCAGGTCTTGTTGAAACCAACTACGGCTACCACATCATCAAGAGACTTCCCCTTGACGACGATGCAATCGTTGCAACAGAAGAATATGCCGCAAAGGGCTACGAGCTCTTTATCGAAAAGCTTGGCGAAATTGCCGATGAATATGAAATTTTCTACGCCGACAACTACGAAGAAAGATGTGCAGAATTTGAGGCAGAATTCCAAGCTATGATGGCTCCCGTCGAGGAAGAAGCTTCAGAAGAAGAGCACAGCCACGACCACGAAGCAGAAGCAGAAGAAGAAGCAACAGCAGAAGAAGCAGAATAATCAGAAATTCAGGTAAATTGAATATGGCATACAGTATTAAGAAAAATGACTGTATTACGCTGAGTGTCACTTCCCTACTTGGAAACGGCAACGGACTTGCCAAAACCGAGGACGGCTTTGTGGTATTTATACCCGGCACTGCCCCCGGTGACGTTGTCAAGGCACACGTAATAAAGGTCACAAAAAGCTATGCCGTTGCAAAAATTCTTGAAATTGTACAGCCGTCACCATACAGAAATGAGGACGGCTGTCCTTTTGCAAAAAGCTGCGGCGGCTGCACCTTCCAGCACATAAGCTACGAGGAAGAGTGCAAGTTCAAGGAAAACACCGTCAACGATGCACTGTCACGAATAGGCGGTCTTGACATAAAAGTTGAAAAATTTCACGGAGCAAAAAACACCGTCGGCTACCGCAACAAAGCAGTTTACCCCATCGGCTCAGACAAGGACGGCAGGGCGGTAAGCGGTTTTTATGCACAAAGCTCACACAGAATTATTCAGCACGATAATTGTCTCATATCAAACCCTGAATTTGTGAAAATACGTGATTTTGTCATTGATTTCATAAACAAAAACGCCATTTCCGTATACGATGAGGCATCGGGAAAAGGCGTGGTACGAAGCTTATTCTTAAGAATTACAAAATCAGGTGACATATGCCTTACGTTGATTGTCAACGACAATTGGGGGGCACAACGCAAATGGCACGGCATATTTGTATCCGAGGTTACATCGGCACACCCAAATGTAAAATCTGTGGTGCTGAATTTCAATACAAAAAACACCAACGTGATTTTAGGAAACGAAGTAAAATATCTTTACGGCGACGGCTACATTTATGACGAGCTGTGCGGCAAAAAATTCCGCATACATTTAAAATCCTTCTGGCAGGTCAACAGAGAACAGGCGGAGGTTTTATACGGCATTGCAAAGGATTTTGCCTGTCTTAAGGAGGGCGAAATTCTTGCCGACCTTTACTGCGGAACAGGCTCTGTGGGGCTTTCCATCGCCGACAAAAGCACAAAGCTATACGGCGTTGAGATCGTAGAAGATGCGGCAAAAGATGCCGAATTCAATGCACGTCTTAACGGCATTGACGGAAAATTCGTTGCACTTCCTGCCGAAAGTGCACTTGACGACAAGTTCCTGAAAAATCTCAAGCCCGATGTTATAACAGTCGATCCGCCGAGAAAAGGTTGTGTAGGTGCGGTTGAAAAAATTGCCGCCTTAGGTGCAAAGAGAATTGTTTACATTTCCTGCGATCCTGCAACGTTGGCAAGAGACCTTAAGGAGTTTGATGCTCTTGGTTACAAGGCGGTTAAAGTGCAGGCGGTTGATATGTTTCCCAGGACGGGACATGTGGAGTGTTGCCTACTACTATGTCGCAAAGATTTAATTGAAGAATAACAACGAGAAAACCGCCATTTCTGGCGGTTTTTCGTTTAATAATCTCTGTGGTTGTATTTTCTGCCGTCTCTTAAATCTTTGGCGTCAAAAGGTATTTCAAGACCATTTACCAATACAAAAGTAAATGAAATTGGATTGTGAATGATGACTTTATCAACAATGGCTTTGAAAATCTTATCGTCAAATTCAGATAAAGGATTACTGTTCGTGTGAATGGTTTCTTTAATTACTGAAATTTTACGAAGTTTTTCACTTCCGTTGATTTCGTTTTCAACAAACTGATTTCTAACATCAACAAATTTTTCTTTGTAGGTGTTAAGATTATCATATTCTCTTTTGAAATCATCAGCAGATAATTCTCCGTCAATCTTCATCTGAACTAATTTGCTGATTTTGTCATCAACTTGCCTGATTTCTTTAAGTGCCTTTTCATACTTGGTTTTATCGTGCCCCTTTTTGATAATTCTTTCAATAGTCTTTATGAAAGTATCAAAAAATTCAGACTTATCATTTAGGATTGAATTATAGACTTCAACGAATGCTCTTTTGATAGTCAAATCTCCAACGGCTTTGCTATCGCAACTTCTTTTCCCTTTGTTGATATAATCATTACATTGCCATACAATTCGTTCAGCATCGGTCTTAGCATTCCAAGTTCTTCTTTTTAGTGTGTTCCCACAATTAGCACAGATAAGTTTTCCAGAGAAAGCATATTTTGAAGCAAATCTTTCTCTGTTTGTATCATTTCCAGAAGTCTTTGAAAATTTATCTTCTCTTTTCTTCTGGACTGCTAACCAGAGTTCCTTTGAAATGATTGGCTGATGATTTTCTTTTATCAAGAACTTTTCTTTTTGACCTTTGTTATCAATTCGTTTATGGCTTAAATAATCAACAGTAAAGGTTTTCTGTTGTAGTAAATCGCCGTAATACTTTTCGTTTTGAAGAATACCACTTACTGTTGAACCATGCCATTTGGTATTTCCAGCACCAGTTAGAAATCCTTTCGCTTCAAGTTCTCTTGCTATTGTGGTATAGCCAACGCCTTCTAAATATCTGTTAAATATGTATCTAACTGTTTTGGCTTCTTGTTCATTTATGACAAGTTCTCCGTTTTCGTCTTTATCATAACCCAAAAATCTGTTATGGTTAATAATAGGAACTCCGTCTTTCATTCTCTTGTAAATGTTCCAAGTGCAGTTATCACTAATGTTTCTGCTTTCTTCTTGTGCCACCGAAGCAAGAATTGTGAAAATCATATCTGATTTTGGGTCAAATGTTGAAATGTTTTCTTTTTCAAAGAATACTTCAACATTGTATTGAGTTCTTAAAATACGAACTGTTCTGATACTATCTTCTACATTTCGGGCAAATCTTGAAATTGACTTTGTGAGAATTAAATCTATTTTGCCATTCTTACAGTCAAGTATCATTCTGTTAAATTCGTTTCTTTTAGCAGAACAAGTTCCGCTTTTTGCTTCGTCAGCATAAATTCCAGCAAATTCCCACTTATCATTTGCTTTAATTCTTTTGGTATATTCATCAACTTGTGCTTCATAAGAAGTCTTTTGTTCAACATGGTCTGTGCTTACTCGGCAGTAAGCACAGACTTTTTTTATTGGATTTTGTATTTGACCAGTTAAAGAAATGTTTTCTTTTGCTTCAATAACTTCAACTGCTTTAACTCGTTTGCTCATATCTTCGTCTCCTTTCCTGATTATTAAGCAACTTTATCAATATTTGTAATCATTTGGTTTCTAATCTCTTCCATTTCTGAAAATGTGATAATTTCATCTTGATATAATTTTTCAAGATACATTTCCATTAAAGAGTTTTCAATATTATTCATATCTGAAATCCTTTCATAAAAGATTTCAAATCGCGATTTGATTGTGTAGGCTACAATTTTATTATAACGCACAATCTTTGTATTTCCTAATGATTACTCCGTTCAAACGGAAGATTTTAAGAGCTGAACTTTAATTTGCCAAAATACTCGGCTCTATCCCATAATTCTTTTGTTGTGTATGTATTAGTAAGATTTTGATACCATAACAATAAATCCTTGTGTTCAAGATTGCTATTCATCATTATTTCCCATTGATTGAACAGTTTCTTTTTGATACCATCAGAAAGACCTATCGCACGAAATGTTTCTAAAACATTTGTAGTTGCTTCAATTAGATATATCATTACAAGATTTCCACCATTAGTCATATATTCTTTAATCTCATTTTCTCTTAATTTAGGATTAAAGATGAATTCCTGAACAACACTACCGAATTTAATCAATAACAGACCGTATTCTCGTTTGGTAGCGGTGTAATATCTAAACTCAATATTACTGCCGTTGCCGTAGTCTTTCTTTTCTTTATTAGTCAAATGACGAAATTTAATAAAAATTTCTGGATTGGTAGTTGATACGAAATCCATAACCACAACTTCGTTTGGCATATTTGACATATCAATAGGAAACTTTTCTCCTTTGGTTATCATTACTAAATCTAAATTATTATTTTTCATGGATGTTCTCCTTTGTTATATTATTTTCGTAAGCACTTACAAAACTATTATAACGCACAATCTTCATATTTCCTAACGATTACTCCGTTTAAGCGGAAGATTTTAAGAATTATCAATTAAAAATCCAAAACTCGTGAAAATCCCTGCTCCTTCTAACCGAATATCTCTGCCGTATGCTTCATAATCAAAGTAGCGTTTAATGTTCTCTGGAATGTTGATACAACATAATTCATCAGCAAAGTAATACCCTAAATCTTCTTCCGTATGAACGCCGTCAAGCAAATCATAGTTATCTAAATTTTCTATGATTTCAATTAGTTCCGTTGCCGATGAACAACTTTCATATTCCAGTATGGCTTCAAGTTTTCGTTCATCATCTGCTGGAAGCAGTTCAAGGCACTCTGCCAATTCGTTTAGTTTCTGAATGCTGGAAAATTCATTGATAGCATTGTTAATCCCGAGAATATCACTTTCACTATCAATTATGAAATATTCTTCATACATTTCGTTAATACCGATTTCATCAAGCACCTTTTCAAGTGCTTCTTTGCTGGCTGGAAGTTTTAGCCAACGCCCCCGCAAAATACCTTCATTATACCGACCAAGATTAGCCAGATATACAACCATTTTTCCCATATCTTTTGTTCCCCACTTTCTATTTTGTTTTTTCTTATATACTACTGTGTGAAGAACGCCATTATTCCAGATTTTTCAACAAAATATCTCTAATTCTATTCTAACACGAAAAACACCATTCAACGAATGATTACTCCGCTCAAGCGGAAGATATTAAAAAATATCAAAATCAATGCCAACCAGACTAATTGCCTTATTTCAACATTTTCAAGTTATAGAACACTTATAAATAAAGTATTATATATAAAATGAGAAAGAAAAATTCTCGCAAGACCTCACTCCGCAGGTATATAAAAATTATTAAAATAATTTTTTCATACCACCGAAAGAAAAATGGCTATGCCACCACATTCCCAAAGTGAATGTTTTTTTCGTTTCTTGCTTCGTTCGGTCTTGCTGGAAGCTCACGGGGGTGATTTTCTTGGGAAGAAAATCTCATTATATACAAACACCGAACCACAAGGACATTCAATTCTTGAACGCCCTTAGATGTTCTGGTGTTTGTTCAAAGGAACAAGCACTCAATTTTATTACGGCTAACCGCCTTAAAAATTTCGTGATTGATAGGACAATCCAAAAGGCTTCGTATATAGACGATAAAGGCAACCGACAAGCCATTTACCTAATATCAGATGACGGCAGAAAATGGATTGCCCAGAATGTGCCGACACTTGCCGACCGAAAGTATTATACAAGCACAGGCACAGAACACGATTTAAGGCTGATGAACAAAATCATATCTCTGACACCAGAACAAAGGCTTACTATGAGATGTGAATCAGAAATCAGAGACGAGTTCAAAGAACATCTGGACAAACTGTTAGAAGACAAATTATATGACCGACACGAAG
Source organism: Eubacteriales bacterium (assembly GCA_045539625.1). Classification (GTDB taxonomy): domain Bacteria; phylum Bacillota; class Clostridia; order Oscillospirales; family CAG-382; genus UMGS1387. Next base: position 38,514 of record JAZQFS010000036.1, read on the forward strand.
AACTATATAATGCTATGGCAAGTCATTCAGTATCAATGCCAGACCTTGCCTATGGCACGAATGAATATTACGAAGTGATTACTTCGTCATATAGTGAAATTGAAGTGAATGCTAAAATTGAAGCCGTTGCTATTGTTGGGGGAAATCTTGAAATGGAACGAATTTAATTAACAAGGGGGAAAGAAAAATGGACGGAATAAAAGAAATGTGCCAGAAGAAACTTCTGGCAGACAACGAAAAAATTATTTATATAATTATTTGGGGTTGTGGGGGCGTGATGTTCCTGAAACACTTTTACAGTTTGCTCGACAAGACAGACACCAGACTAATTGAAAGGCTTATAGACAATGGTATTATTAAGGTCAAGCAGATAGGAAGAAACAAGGTTATTATTGCCAAGCATACCGCCTATCGCCATTTTGGATTATCAACCAAATCTCCAAAACTTACAAGTAAGCACTTGCTCCACTCTGCCTTACTCTGTGAAATGTTGCTTCATACATATTTTGACAACACCGAGAAAATGGTTAAAATCCTACAACAAGGGAACTTCTGCTACTATGCCGTTGAGAATAGTCTGAATTTTCTAAACCGAGTATATTGCTTTATGAACGGCAAGAGTGCCGACACATCAACACTAAAATTATATCTGGACGAACTGAAAGAGAAAACCGAGTTTCTGAAATCCAGCACCAAAGGACGAAAGGACACTTTGAATAAAAGCACATGCCAGACCACAGACCTATTGATTATGAGAAATAATAACATATATGTTCGTTATGCCGACTATACAGATAGTATGCTCCAAGTTCATTTGGCTATATTTCAATACCAGAACAATGCCGAGAAACTTATAAGGAACATAAAAAAATCTCTGGAAGCGGTTTCGTCAATGTTCTACGGCATACCGACCAGAGTTATTATTGATGTGTATTCTCTTAATGAAAAATCAGAATTCTTACAAAAGAAAGTTTTTAATAATTTTCCAGACGAGAATATAAGATTTCATTGGTATAATGTAAAAAATCGTCTCTTTTCTGGGATTGATGTAGAAAAATGGTTATAGTGCGACTTGCTTCCTTGTATAATATATAAAGGAAAGGACGGCGGATTAGATATGAACCTGACAAAAGACGAGATTGATTTTTTGGAAGAAGTATCAAGAGAGAACTTCCAAAGAGAGTTTGAACAATGGGTTGAGAGTATGGAATTTTATCTGGCAAAAAATTGAGAAATGGCTTTATACTGCGGTATAAGGCTATTTTTTTGTTATAAAACACCTTGAAACACTTATGTTATAACGATTTCAAAAATCGTCAAACACTTAAAATTTATATACCTTTCGGTTTCTCCATATCTTGATAGAAATATGAGATATGAGAGTGATACAAATGAAAAGAAAGACCAAAGTTATGATGATAACTGTTTCAAGCGGTATTTTCAGCACCACCCAAGAAGCAGTAAAGGAAGCCAATGCCTTAAAAATTTGGCTTCAAAGGTTATGCCAGAGAAAAGGCTATTCTTGTAAGGCTATAATCGGTGTTAGTGAGTATAATCCAAAAGCAGGGACTATGACAACTGTGCGAACTGGAAAAAGGGGCAGACCGAGAAAAAGATTTACCAGAACTAATTACTATCTACCTAACCACAAGACCGCACCGCACATTCATATTGTGCTATATGGCAATCCTGCTGATATGCTCTGCTCCCTTATGGCTGACCGCTTGAATAATAAATATAAAACAAAAGCAGTCTGGTATAACGATTGCCGAGAGTATATGGAAGAAGCACTAACCTATATATTGAAGCAATCCCAGACCATAAGAACAGTAGAGATAGACGAAAAAGGCATATTAGCCACCGACAAGCACGGATTTTATACCGCCGTATCAAAGGCAAATGCCACCATTCAGGCACAAGGAATTAAATTTACACATCAAGAAACACCGACACAACCAAAGAAACAAGGCAGTAAAAGACATTCCCGAACACAACAAATAATAAAAAGACTACAATGTAATATGACTTATATAGTATATACCTATCTATTAAGTAAGAGAAAGAATATATCAGTTAAGAATAGATATCTGTTAAGAATAGATAAGAAAAGAATATATATTCCACCATAAAATAATCAAATGTTAAAGTTTATCCTTTTGTGCGGAAGAAAATTGACTTTTAAGAAATTATATGTTATAATAATTTAAAAGGGTGGAAAGGAGTAGTTAATATGCCAAATAAAGATAAAAACGATAGAAGCATCGCAAGAGTTCTTGATAGTCTTAACTATACCTATGACTGGGAGGATTACTCAAAAAGTGAAGAGATTAATGAGGTGCTTAAGGTTGCTTCTAAAAACGGCGAAGGAAATATTGGAAAACCTGACCACATTTATATAAACGAACATAAAAAATTGTTAATTATGATAGAAGATAAACCTTCTATCAATAAACACACATCAGGATTTAGCCTTTTAGAAACAAGAATAGATGAGTTGGTACTGAAGGCAAAGTTAAACTCTCAAATTAAAAGCAAAAAAGATAAAGTAAATGTTTTTAACGGAACTTTTTGCCCAAATGATTATGCCGAAGATGGTATAGTTTGGTATTTATCTTTTTTTAAGAGTTGTAATCTTAGTGAAAATTTAAAATCATATTTTTCTGATTGGAGAATTATAGGGATTGCTATTTCAGGAAATATTTCTGATGAGTATTCTCATAAAATTTCTACATTTATAGTATTTCAAAACAATTTAGCTAATGAAAAAATATCTGAATTAAAAAGTGAAGAAGATTATTGTAATTTATGTAATAACTTTGTGGAAGAAGATTTAATACAGAAAATTTCAATATCATCAAAAAAGATAAATAAATGGTTAAGAAGTGTTGATTCTCAAAAAAGACCAGTATTGTTATCTGCTTTAATGATATGTTTGTTTGAGCATAACAACGAAAATGTTGATAATAGTTTTATTTCTCAATATAATTCTTGGCTTCCGCGTAGTATTGCAGAGAGTATTCAAAATAGAGTAGATAAGATTTTGGAAGCAGAAAACATAAACGAAGAAAAAAGAAAGGTTATAAAGGCAGAACTTGAATTTGTTAAAGTAGATAGAGAATTAACAACAACAAACATATTAAAAGACATTTTAAACGAATTAAAGACCAATGTGATTTCTAAATTTAGCATAACTACAAACTATGATATCATTGGAAAATTCTACGAAGAATTTCTTAGATATGCTGGAGTAGCAAATGTAAAAAAGGGAATTGTTCTAACACCACATCATATTACAAAACTATTTACTGACTTAATTCCAGTAGAAAAAGATGATGTTTTTTTGGATTCTTGTTGTGGAACAGGAGCCTTTTTGATTGCTGGAATGAATAAATTGTTAGAAATTCATAACACAATAGAAGAAGAAAAAACAAGTTTGCTTATTGAAAAAGTTGTGGATAATGATATAAATTTATTATCTTTGATAGAAACAATCAGAAATATAAACGATAGTATAGATAATGATAATTACCATTATTCAGATGAAGATAAGGATGAATTAATAACACATATTGCTAACATGAAGAATTTAAGCAAAGACGAAGTTGTTAGCAACATTATTTTTGTAAGAAAAAAGCAAAAAGAAAGTAAATTTAACGAAATTAAAACCAATCAATTAGTTGGTTTTGAATACAATCCAACGATGTACTCTTTAGCAATATCAAATATGTTATTTAGGGGAGATGGAAAATCTAAAATATACTATGAAAATTATTTCTCTCCTGAAGCAGATAAAGAATTAAAAAAATTGAAAAAACTTGGAATAAAACCTTCAATAGGTTTTATTAATCCTCCATATGGCGGAAAAGATAACAAAGATAATCCAACAAAAAAGGAAATTCAGTTTATTGAGAGACTACTAACCCATGTATCAAAATATCTAGTTGTTATTGCCCCTTTAAGCACATTCTTTAACAATGATACAGAGAGAAATAATATAATCACAAAAAACAGATTGCTTTATGTAATCAATATGCCCCAAGATTTGTTCCAGCCCAATGCTTCTACCAATACCGCTATCGCAGTTTTTAAAGTAGGTGAAGCACAAAAGGATAAAGAAGTTATATTTTATGACCTAAAAGATGACGGCTTTGTTTTATCAAAAAGCAAAGGAAGAACAAATGCTTATGGCAAATGGGATATAATAAAAAATGAAATGTTAAATGTTTTATTGACCCCATCAGCAGAATATAGCAAAAAACTTTTTGAAGAAAAGCACATTGCCGTAAAAACAACAATTAAAAATGATTCTGAATGGGTTATTCAGGAATATGCTAAAACGGATTATTCTAAATTGAATTCCAAATCTTTTATAGATACCATAAAAGATTATTTGGTTTATAAAGTAAAAAAAGATTTAGATCTAATTTCGGATAGTATGAATGAACTTTCCATGGCAGAAACTCTTTCAGATTATTATGAAAGGTCCTTCACATCAAAAGAATATGAATTTAACAATATTGATGTAGAAGAAGAAATGTGGCAAGAAATCAATGTTCCACAACTTTTTGATGGCCCTATAGATAGTTGTAATTGTTCAGTTGCTGGAGATCTACAAGATGGAACAGATATTTATTATTTGGGAGCAAAGAAAAAGGATTGCGGGTTAATTAAAAAAGTTGCTTATGATGAAAAATATATAACTAAAGGAAATTGTATTGGCTTTATTTGCGATGGAGATGGTTCAATTGGATATCACAATTACATTGACCTTGATGAATTCATAGGAACAACCAACTTGAGTGTAGGATATAACAAGGATATAAATGTTTATTCAGCACTATTTTTAGTAACCGTCTTAGATCTTGAGAGACCAAAGTATTCTTTTGGACGAAAGTATAAAAAGAGAATAAACAACACAAACATTTTATTGCCCGTAAAAAAGGACGATAAAGGAAACTGCATTAAGAATAAGGATGGAAAGTATATCCCAGATTTTGAATATATGGAAAATTACATAAAATCATTGCCTTATTCTGATTTAATCTAATTAGTTTAGTTATATTCTGACATATTTCTGCATAGTATATAAGGTAAAGGGCAGCCTTTACACTCTCATATCTATTTTGTTAGTCTAATAGAATAACAATGGCAGGAAACAAAATGGTTAAGAAATGTATAATTCCTGCCCTTTGGGGCAGGCAATAAATACAAATGGTAGGAATAATCAAAACCACCAGTTCAACTGGTGGTTTGCTCACCCCTAAAAGGGGATTTTACCGGCTTAACCCCTAAAAGGGGTACTGAACAAATATCATCGCATCACACGCACTGCAACCCGTCAACGGGTCACAATATAATATT